>CAIYIP010000369.1 GCA_903926285.1 uncultured Gammaproteobacteria bacterium | reverse complement strand
GTGATGGTGGCCGGCGCGTGCCAAGGCGTCAAGCCTGAATCAGTGGCGATCATTGACGCAGTGTCTGGCCGCGTTCGAAGCGGCGCGTAGTCTCGGTGCCTCGCCTTCACGCGTGCTGCGTGAAGTATATGTACCGATGTTGAAGCCGGGTCTGCTTACTGCCCTCATCATTGTGTTTGTCGATGTTATGAAAGAGATGCCAGCCACGCTGCTCATACGTCCGTTCGGCTGGGACACACTCGCCGTGCGCGTGTTTCAGATGACAAATGAAGGCCAGTGGGAAAGAGCCGCGCTACCGGCGCTCACGCTGTTGCTCGTGGGACTCGTGCCCGTAATCCTGCTCGTAAAAAATGCGCGCTTCATGCCGCGAGGCTGTTAAAAAGCCACCACTTTTCCCTCTCTAATATGCTGCCGTACTGCCTTGTCTTTGCATGATTTTTCGCCTTGATGTAAGACCATTTTTGCCTTGCAGGAAGACTATTTTCGCCTTGCAGGCAGCCTATGTCTTCCCTATGATGTAGGCATGTCATTGAGAGGGGTCTAGCTCCAGCGCATTATAAAAATGAATAACACACCGGTCGATTTTTACTACACTGAAGCACACGTATGGCTGCATCTGGATGATGACGGCGTTGCCACCGTGGGCATCACCGACTACGCCCAGTCCGAATTAGGCGATGTGGTATTTGTAGAACTGCCCGAGGTAAACAGCGAGATCAGTGCTGGCAATGAAATCAGTGTGGTGGAATCGGTCAAAACCGCTTCCGATATCTACGCGCCGGTTTCAGGTGCAGTACTGGCAGTTAACGAAGCGCTGAAGAATACTCCCGAACTTATCAATTCCTCTCCCTATGACAAGGGCTGGATTCTCAAGATCCAGATGACTGACACAGGCGAGCTTGAGGAACTTCTCAACGCCAGCGAATACGCAGAAACCTGCTCCGCGTAAGCGTCGAGCCGAGCCTTTCGTGTTTGCATCCTGGTCATAACTCACACCGCTGGTTGCACAAGTGATAGACGCCGATGGCTACAGACCCAATGTAGGCCTGATCATTTTTAATGATGAGGGCAAACTGCTGTGGGCCAAACGCATAGGCCAGGAAGCCTGGCAGTTTCCGCAGGGCGGCATTCAGCGCAATGAGCAGCCGCGCGACGCAGCGTTGCGCGAGCTACACGAAGAAGTTGGCCTGACCCATGAGGATATCGAAGTTGTCGCCGCAACTTCATCCTGGCTGCATTATGAATTACCGCCACACCTGATCCGGCAAAAGTCCCATCCTGTCTGCATCGGCCAGAAGCAGCTGTGGTTTTTGCTGCGGCTTGTGGGTGATGGCAGCAAGATCAGCTTCGACAAGGGCAGCAAGGCCGAGTTCGACAATTTCCGCTGGATCGACTACTGGGAAGCGCCGGTACATGTCGTAGAGTTCAAACGTAACGTATACAAGAAAGCGCTGGACGAATTGCAGGTGGCGTATAACAAGGCCATGGAGTTGTTAAGGAACTGACAGCCAGAGATTTACAAGAACCGGGTTGCAGAATCGGGTGATCACAATGGATAACCGTACATGCTGGAAAAACTACGCAGCATAATTCAGGAAGTAAATGGGGCGCGCGATCTAACCGCCACTCTCAACATCATTGTGCGTCGCGTGCAACAAGCCATGGGCACCAAGGTGTGCTCGGTCTACCTACTCGACAAGAACATTGGCCGTTATGTGCTGATGGCCACCAAGGGGCTTGATCAAATCGCAGTTGGGCGCGTCAGTCTCGCTCCGGGCGAAGGCCTCGTTGGTCTTGTGTCGCAACGCGCCGAGCCCGTCAATCTCGACAAGGCCCGCTCTCATCCTCGTTACTTTTACCTGCCCGAAACCCGCGAAGAAGAATTTGATTCGTTTCTCGGCGTTCCCGTAATCCACCATGGCCAGGTGCTTGGTGTATTGGTTGTGCAACAAATCGACAGCCGCGTGTTCGATCCCGAAGACGAAGCTTTCCTGATCACTCTTTCAGCACAGCTTGCAGGCATCATCGCGAATGCCGAAGCGAGAGGCGCAGTTGAAGGCTTCAGCCCCAGCGGCCTTCATGCCGCTGATCCGAGTTTTAACGGCGTGCCAGGTGCCCCGGGTGTCGCTATAGGCGTAGCGATGGCTGTATTCCCGCCTGCGGACTTGCGCGCAATTCCGCCACGTCCCTGCAAGGACATCAAGGCCGAAATCATTTTCTTCAACGAGTGCCTGAATGCCGTACGACTGGACATCAGCGAACTCAAGAACAAGATCAAGGGCCAGTTGCGGCCTGAGGAGCGTGAGCTGTTCGACGCTTACCTGCACATGCTGAGCGACAACGCACTCGGCACCGAAGTAGTGAACCTCATCAAGAAGGACAACTGGGCACAGGGCGCGCTTGCGGAGATTGCCCTTATGCACGTCGATGCGCTCGAGCAGATTGGTGATGATTACTTGCGCGAACGCGCGACCGACATCAAAGACCTTTGCAGTCGTGTGCTGTTCTACCTGCAGCAAAAACAGAAAGGTTCCACGAGTTATCCCGATCGCTGCATTCTGGTCAGTGAAGAACTTTCTGCCGCAATGCTCGCCGAAGTGCCCAAGGAAAAACTGATCGCCGTAGTGTCCGCCCGTGGCTCGGCACATGCGCACGTTGCGATTCTCGCGCGCGCGATGGGTTTGCCAGCAGTGATGGGTGTGGGCGATCTGCCGTTTGCCGAACTCGACGGCAAGCAGCTGATTGTCGATGGCTACAACGGCAAGGTGTTCAGCAACCCGTCGCCGGAATTGCGCGAGCGTTACCAGGAAATCGTACGCGAAGAAGTGCTGCTCACCAGCGAGCTCGAAACCATCAAGGATCTGCCCTGCGAAACGCTTGATGGCCATCGCGTGCAACTGTGGGTCAATACAGGCTTGCTGACCGACGTATTGCGCTCGCGCGAACGTGGTGCTGAAGGCATAGGCCTCTTCCGCACCGAAGTGCCATTCATGTTGCGCGAACAGTTCCCTACCGAAAGCGAGCAGGCCGAGATCTACCGCCAGCAACTCGAAGCGTTTCACCCAAAGATGGTAACGATGCGCACACTCGACATTGGCGGCGACAAACCCCTGCCGTATTTCCCGATCAAGGAAGACAATCCCTTTCTCGGCTGGCGCGGCATTCGCGTGAGCATGGATCATCCGGAATTATTCCTCGGCCAGGTGCGCGCGATGATGCGCGCCAGCGAAGGTCTCAACAACCTGCAGATACTGCTGCCGATGATCAGCAACGTGAAGGAAATCGACACCTCCATCATGCTCATCCGCCGCGCGCATCGTGAACTGTTCGAAGAAGGTCATGCCGTAAAACTGCCACCGATCGGCGTGATGATCGAAGTGCCCGCAATGGCCTACCAGGTGGATGCTATCGTCAAACGCGCCGACTTTGTGTCGGTCGGCAGCAACGACCTTACGCAATACATGCTTGCGGTTGATCGCAACAACTCGCGTGTATCCAATCTTTTCTCCAACCTGCATCCGGCCGTGCTGCGCGTGATGCAAAAAATTGCGACCGACGTACGCGCCGCAGGCAAGTCCCTCAGCATCTGCGGCGAAATGGCCGGCAATCCCGCAGCTGCGGTGTTATTGATGGCGATGGGGTTTGAGATTTTGTCGATGAATGCCACCAACCTGCTCAAGGTGAAGTCAGTTATTCGCAACCTCACGATGGTGCAGGCGCAGGAACTACTCGCGAAGGCGCTGGAGCAGGAGGATACCGAGTCAGTCAAAGCGCTCATTGATGAGGAGTTGCATAACGCGGGCGTCGATAAGTTGTTGCGGTCGTCGCGGACGAGTTAGTCGCGATTATTGGCCCGTGCTAATTGCCCCTTTCATGATCGCAAAGCTTGTATCCCGTTGCCTAAGGTGGTTTCTCCTCCCAAGGCGCCCGCTCCAAACCACGGATGACCTCGCGTTGCCAGTAGTGCGCCCTTTACAGGCCAGCACTTTAAGTCGCCCCCATCCAGCCCTTTGGTTATACTCCCGGCACTGAAGCTTTCCGGTACAAGTATTATCCATGTTGCCCTTTCCCCAGATTGATCCCGTTGCGCTTGCGCTTGGTCCGCTCAAGATTCGCTGGTATGCGCTGACGTACCTGACGGGTTTCGCGGCCGCCTGGTGGCTTGGCAACAAACGTGCGGATCGACCCGGCTCAGGATGGACGCGGCAACAGGTTGCCGATCTCATCACCAATGGCATGCTTGGCGTTATTCTTGGCGGCCGTATTGGTTATGTGTTGTTCTACGATTTCGCCGATTTCCTCGCAGACCCCGTTATGTTGTTCAAGGTCTGGCAGGGCGGCATGAGTTTTCATGGTGGTTTTCTGGGTGTTGTCACTGCGATGATGGTGTTTGCACGCAGTGTCGGCAAGTCAGCTTATGAAGTGCTGGATTTCGTCGCTCCGCTCTGTCCCATTGGTCTTGGTGCTGGACGCCTGGGTAACTTCATTAACGGCGAACTTTGGGGTCGGGTGACTGATGTGCCATGGGCAATGATTTTCCCTGCCGATCCCACTGGCATGCCGCGCCATCCTTCCCAGCTTTATCAATTTGCACTTGAAGGCTTCCTGCTCTTCATTCTGCTCTGGTGGTATTCCAGCAAGCCGCGACCGCGTTTTGCTGTGGCCGCGATGTTCAGCGTGGGTTACGGCTTGTTTCGTTTTATGGTGGAATTTTTTCGCGAGCCCGACGCCGGTCTTGGTTTTGTTGCTTTCGACTGGATGAGCCGTGGACAGCAGTTATCGTTGCCGATGATTATTGTTGGCCTGATTGTTTTGTGGCTGGCCTATAAGCGCGATAGTTTCAACAGTGCGGCTATCCGCCGCTGAAAAAACAGGAACAGACCGCTAAGAACAAAATGTAAACAGAACAGAATGGTGCTGGCTTAGGGCCTTCTCCATGAAAGTGCAGGGGAATCGTTCGCATGGATGCGAACGGAAGCTACAGGGATGTATTCACGCGGTCCCCGAAATCTTCATGGAGAAGGCCCTAAGCCAGCACCATTCCAGACCGACCACAGGTTTGCCATTTGGCTAAGTTCTCACTTTCACCTGCAGGAACCAACATGCAGCAATACCTGGACCTCATGCAGCGCATACTCGCTGAAGGGGTAAAAAAAGCAGATCGCACGGGTACCGGTACGTTGTCCGTGTTCGGGCATCAGATGCGCTTTGATCTTGCGCAGGGTTTTCCGCTCGTCACGACAAAAAAATTACATGTGCGTTCGATCATCCATGAGCTACTGTGGTTCCTGACTGGCGACACCAACATCAAATATCTGCAGGACAATGGTGTGAGCATCTGGAACGAGTGGGCCGATGCCAACGGCGACCTCGGCCCGGTGTACGGCCGCCAGTGGCGCGCATGGCCTGGCAAGGACGGCACCACAATCGACCAGATCAGCAAGGTACTGCATAGCATCAAAAATAACCCGGATTCGCGCCGTCACATGGTGGTTGCCTACAACCCGACCTTCGTCGACGAAATGGCGCTGCCACCGTGCCACGCGTTGTTCCAGTTTTATGTCGCGAACGGAAAGTTATCGTGCCAGCTCTATCAAAGGTCGGCAGACACTTTTCTGGGCGTGCCGTTCAATATTGCGTCGTACTCCTTGCTCACACACTTGCTGGCGCATCATTGCGGGTTAATAGCGCACGAGCTCGTCTATGTGCTCGGTAACGCGCACATTTATCAAGAACATGTAGCCGCTCTGGAACTGCAAGTGGTGCGTGAACCATTCCCGTTTCCCAGTATTACAATCGTCGGACCACCCAAAGACGACATTAACGAGTATATTCCCGCCGATTTCGTGTTAAAAGGGTACACGTGTCACGAAGCTGTTAAAATGACAATGAAGGCTTAAGACGCAGATACGCAACACAGTTTGTATTTTGTTTTTATTTTGTCTCACAAGGTCACAAGGTAAGTTACAAAGGTGGTGGTTGGTTATGTTACACATTGGTTCACATTTACTTACTACTCCAACGAGTGCGTTCTCTTCTCGTCCGACTCATACAGTTGAGCAAGAATCGATTCTTCCAAGCGACTGAACCATTCCATTGTGTTCGATAGAATGCCGTTTTCTCTTGAAGTGTAGAGAACGTGAAGAATGTTGCCCTCAACCCCAGCCGCGTAAGGGAAACTTAACTGCGACGCCCAATCGTCAGTCATCTTCACGAACATCGCGGGGTTGTGGACTGCATAATGCTCAAGACGCAACGCCCAATTCAAATCACGCTGTTCGACCTTGCGCGCAACACTCCATCCCCTCATCTCCTTCTCGCTGAAATATTTTTCATGTTTGTAGTACGCCATTGATATCTGTCTGTCTTGAGTCTGGTGTAATCCATCGAATATCAGAAATAGCATTTCAATTTTATTCAAATCACATGAGGTTCACATCAATCAATTTTGTTTTCGGGTCACATGTCACATGTCGCATTCACGCACGGCTTCTAGTGCTGGTTTTTTTTTTGGCGGCGGCGGCGGCGGCAACAGCAGGCATCCCACCAACTCCCGCACGGCAATTGGCACGAAACTGC
>CAIYIP010000368.1 GCA_903926285.1 uncultured Gammaproteobacteria bacterium | reverse complement strand
CTGTTTGCCCAATGCACTGCCGGCCTGGACGGCTTTGCGTAACATGTCGCCGGTGGAAATTTGTGGAATGCCAAAAATCTCACGCAAATATTCTGCCTGTGTACCCTTGCCTGCTCCCGGAGCTCCCAGAAGAATTATGCGCATACTTTGACTCCACTATTCAAAACAACCTGCGACTAGCGGCGCGGCTATTGTTATTATTTTTTGTTAAGGCACATTACACGCTTGTATTGTACCGCTCAAGTTTTCGGCCTTATGCCAAGTCCTGAAATTCAATTCCTGTTTCATACGTGGTAGACAAAATTGCGAGCTTCAGCGCTCTTTTTGGTTTTCCGCCTGTTTCGCCTCGTTCCAATAGCTATCAAGTTCCTGCTCACTCAGGTCTTTCATCACAACACCTGCTTTCGCCAATACATCCTCGATATACCGGAAGCGAGTTTCAAATTTGCAGTTGGCTTGCCGTAGGCTACTTTCCGGATTCAAGCCTAAATGCCGCGCCAAATTAACCATTGTGAAAAGAATGTCACCAAATTCCTCTTCGATATTGCGACTGTCTTTACTGACAATAGCCATTTCCAGTTCCGCCAGCTCTTCCTTCACTTTCAGGATTACTGGGGAAACGTTGGGCCAGTCAAACCCTCCAGTTGCTGCACGTTTTTGTAATTTCGCAGCACGCAACAATGCAGGCAAAGCAAACGGCACATCATTCAGCGCACTTTGTTGCTGAGCTGCGTGTTTTTGCCGACGCTCCTCTGCTTTCAACTGTTCCCAGTTAGCTACCACCTGGTCTGAAGTCAGCTCCCCTTTTTTTCCATAACTTGCCAGGGTAGCACCCGGAAATACATGGGGATGACGCTGCAAAAGTTTAGTGCTTATGGCTTCGGCTATGCCGGCGAAATCGAAAAATTCCTGCTCTTTGCCTAATTGCGCATAAAACACAATCTGGAAAAGCAGATCGCCCAGCTCAGATTGCAGTTGTTGCATGTCGCCGGTTTCTATCGCATCTATTACCTCATAAACTTCTTCGAGGGTATGTGGCGCGATGCTCGCAAAGGTCTGTTGCAAGTCCCACGGACAGCCGGAAACGGGATCGCGCAACATGGCCATGATTTGCAAAAGTCTGTCCATTGCATCCTTTGCAGTCGGGTGCTCACTCATTGTCAGCTCCGGAATTTTGGATCTAGAACGAATAGGGCCATGGCTTCCACATGACTGGTCTGAGGGAACATATCCATTGCTCCTGCTGCCTGCAATGTATAACCCTGTGCAACAAGTATGGCGGCATCTCTGGCCAATGTTGCCGGATTACAGGAGACATAGACTATCCGTAGAGGTCTCGCCGCAATTACTGCCGGAAGTACTTCCTGTGCACCTGAGCGCGGAGGATCGAGTAATACCTTATCAAAACCCTGCTGCAACCAACTGTGCTGCGCAGGTGGTAGTGTAAGGTCTGCGCATAGAAACGTTGTGTTGGTGATGTTGTTGCGCCGGGCATTTTCTTCACCCCTTTCGACCATCGCTGCCGAACCTTCAACACCAGTGACATGCGCAGCAACTGTGGCAATCGGCAAAGTGAAATTGCCCAGCCCACAGAAAAGATCCAAAACCCTATCGTTGGCCGTCAGTTCGAGCAAATGGATCGCTTTGCTAACCATCAACCTGTTGATGCCAGCATTAACCTGGGTAAAGTCCATTGGATGAAAAGCCAGCTCAAGATTGAACTCCGGTAGTTGGTAATAGAGACGCCCCAGCGTCTGTGCTGGAAACAACTTGTGGACAGACTCAGGACCTTTCGGTTGCAGATAAATATCCATTCCATGCGTTTCCCCAAACGCGAGCAAGGCATCAATATCTTTCTGCACCAGATTTTGCAAATGCCGGAAAATGAGTGCGCAGGAATACTTACCTGGCAGACTATCTCCTACTGCCACCTCTACCTGGGGAATATGCTGATTACTGTCGAGCCCTGAGATGAGAGTTGAGAGCGCGGGTAATATCCTGCTTACTGCGGGATCAAGCACAAGGCAACTATCCATGTCCGTTATAAAACTGCTGTGCTGCTCCCGAAAGCCGACAAGTGCCTTGCCTTTTTTTGCTACAAAACGTACAGCGAGTCGCGCCTTACGCCGATAGCCAAAAGTCTCGCTGCTGAGAGCCGGCAATTTTTGGTAGGCGCTCTCGGGAACTGCATGCTGCAGGCGTTCATGCAGCATGGTTTCCTTGAATATGAGCTGGGATGCGCTCGCATAATGCTGCAGGCTGCACCCGCCACACATAGTAAAAAAGGGACAGGCTGGCGTAACTCTTTCGGCAGCAGGGGTAATTATCTGTTCACATACAGCCTCAGCATAACTGCCTTTGTTGGTCTTGAACCTAGCCAACACTTCCTCTCCTGGAAGCGCGCCATCAACAAATACAACCTTGCCGTCGTGATGGGCAATACCTCGCCCCTCATGGCTGAGTTTGCCAATATGCAAAGTCTGAAGTTCTTTGGGTAAGGATGGGCGCCGATTATTACTGCGCATCAGGACCGCCTAATTACTGAACACGCCGGTGGATAAATAACGATCGCCACGGTCACAAATGATCGCCACTATCACAGCGTTTTCAACAGACATGGACAATTGCAGAGCAGCAAAGACTGAGCCGCCTGAGGACACTCCACAACAAATACCTTCTTCACGGGCAAGCGCTTTCATGGTGCGCTCAGCATCGCTTTGGGAAATATCTATGATTTGATCCACTCTTTGCCGTTCAAAAATTTTAGGGAGATATGCCTCATGCCAGCGACGTATACCTGGAATCT
>CAIYIP010000367.1 GCA_903926285.1 uncultured Gammaproteobacteria bacterium | reverse complement strand
CTCGCCGTGATGGGATGATGCATGGTTGGCGGTCGTCACACCAGATTCCGGATATGAGGTGCCACTTTCATCGCGGGCGAACAGCAGCGCGGAAACACGTGTGATGTCAGCCTGAAAGGCCAGCACCTGCAGATCCCACATCAGTTTGATATGTTCATCAATGGACTGCGGCGGACCGTAGGGCAAGTCCATGTCCGGAGCGACGGCAGAACTATTGGCAGCCAGATGGATACGGCGCTCGACTTCACGGACGTTTTCAAGATAGTCATTCATGCGCGAACGATCGCTGACAGGCAGTTCCATATTCATCTCGGATATCCTGGCAGTGACAGCATCGAGCACGCTCTCATTGGTCAGCCTGCGCTGTGCGCGTTCTTCTGGAGTGGCGCCGTCGCCAAACAGGCGCTCGAAAACCACAAGCGGATTCACTTCATGCGGCAGCGGTTGGTGCGGACCGGCCCATGAGATGGAATTGGTATAGGCGCAACTGTAACCCCAGCCACATACGCCGGTGTTGGCACCCGGATCCTCGATGCCGAGCTGGATCGAGGGCAACAGGGTCCCCTGGCCATATTTCTGCGCAATCAGCTGGTCGATGCTGGGGCCGCATTCGATATCCGGACCACCGGTGCGTTTGGGCGCAGCGCCGGTCAACGCAGCGGAAGCGCGGGCATGGTCGCCGCCACTCGTGCCGGCAGGCGGCATTGAAGACGTAGCGTCGAGGCCTGCGCAGATCGTCAGCTGATCCCGGAAATCCTTGAGCGGTTCATGGATAAAACCAAGTCCGATGTTGCGGCCTTCGGTTGCCTCCTGCTCGAGACGGCCGTCGTGCCAGTAAGTCGGAGACCAGCCATGGGCGGAGAATATGCCGACGAACCGTGGCGCCCCTTTACCTGCACTCTGAGCGAAGGCCGGCACCATGGAGTCAAGAAACGGCAACGCAAGTGTTACACCAGCTCCGCGCAGGACCGTGCGGCGGGATATGTGTTTCTTCGTAATGTACATCGTCGTACTCCTCCATTTCTGGATCAATTGATCTGTTAACGTGCAGCGGTTATGTTTTCTGCAGCAACCTGGTTACTCTGGAATGGCTGGCTCTCGACGATGCCAAGCACCATCGCCGAAAAGCGGTTGTCATTTTCTCTGGTATTTCTCACGATGTTGCGAACCACCGGCATATCGTAATACTCCACGCCACGGCCAAGGGCGTAAGTCAGCATACGTTCGGCCATGGTCTGCACAAACTGTGGAGCATAATGCATGAGCGCCTGGCGCATTTCGGTCGGGCCATTGAATTCCTGCCCGTCTACCAGCTTGCCAGCCAGGTTCAGCGGCTGGCCAAATTCAGCAGTGCGATAACGACCGGTACGATCGAAACTGTCGAGCGCAAAGCCGATCGGGTCCATCATCAGGTGACAGGAAGCGCAGGCGGGATCGCTGCCATGCTCTTCCATGCGCTGCCGCATCGTCTGGGGTGCGGAGCTCGTTGCGCCCTTTTCGGCAAGCACGGGGACGTTTGGCGGTGGATCGGGTGGCACCACGCCCAGGATATTCAGCAACACCCACTTGCCACGCAGCACAGTGGAGGTGCGGTCGGCCACGGAGCTAACTGTGAGAAAACTGCCCTTGCCTAGCAGGCCGCGGCGCATGTCGAATTCGGGAGCGAGTTCCACACGGCGGAACTGGCTGCCATAGATGCCGGGAATGCCGTAATGGCGCGCGAGGCGTTCGTTTAGAAAGGTGTAATTCGCGTCCAGCAACTCGGTCACGGGACGGTCTTCGCGCATCACACTTTCGAAGAACATCTCGGTTTCAATACGCAGCGCCTGCCGCAGGTTGTCGTCAAAATCGGGAAACAGACTCGCCACGGGCGCGGCAGACTGCAGGTTGCGCAGTTGCAGCCACTGGCCGGCAAAATTACTGACGAATTCGGTAGAACGGGAATCGGCCATCATACGTTGCACTTGTTGTTCCATCATGGCTGGCTCACGCAGTTTGCCTTGCTCCGCGAGAGTCAGCAATTCCTCGTCAGGCAAACTGCTCCACAGGAAAAACGACAGCCGCGAGGCCAGCTCAAGCTCGCTCACCGGGTAAGCCTGGCCCGCTACCGCATCGGCAGGCAACTTCTCTGCACGATAGATGAAGGCGGGGTCGGAGAGAATCAGCTGCAGGCCTTGCTGGACACCGGTTTCGAAATCTCCCTGTTCACGCCCTGCTTCATAAAAACTCATCAGCAGTTCCATGTCGTGGTCTGTGATCGGACGGCGGTAAGCCTGCTCGGCCATACTGGAAAGGATCGTCCGGGCGCATGCTGCTTCCTCAGCGGTTTCCGCTGGGCGGCAGACGAAGACGCGATCACGGCTGGTCGTCTGATCGGGACGCACACCTTCGAATGGACCGGCAATGGACATCGCATTCACATGTGGTGCGAAAGTGAAGCCGCCGACATTCTGGGTCAAGGTGGTACGTTCGAAATGCTGATTGAGATCTTCGCTGGGCACGTGGCTTCTGGAAATGAAGCCAAGGCCAACCGTCTTCATGCCTGCCGTGACAGGTACACGTACGACATAGCGTTCGTCGGCCATGTTGCGGGGACGTTCATCAGCGAGGTTCCACACTTTGACGCGTTCGCCATCGATGGTCAGCTCCAGCATTTCGCCATCTTCCTCGCCAAACATGCCGCCGGCATTGGATCTGACTGGTGCCCAGTTGAACAGGTATTCGCCATCGGCCGGAAAGTAGTGGTGAACCAGCAGGCCACCACGGGTGCCGAACGATAGTCCTTCTACCTGGCGGTTTTGTGAATAATCGGGTGGTGCGTGATATTCCTTGCGTGTGGTGCCCAGTTCATGGCCTAGAGCCAGGCGGCTGATCTTGGCAGCGGCGGAGACGTAGGCCTCGATCAGCGCGGGGGAAGTACCGAGCGAACCAGCCATGTTATCGAAGCCGTAGCTTGTATCATCGACCGGGAGCAGCTTGGCGGGATCAACTTCGAGCGCGAGCAGGTCGCGAATGGCGTTGGCGTATTCCCTGCGGTTCAACCGATGCACGCCGGGTGGAGCTATGCGCGGAGAGTCGGCCCAGGCCTTGTCGAGCAGGGTTTCGAGACCGGAGACCAGTTGCGCATGGCTGGCAGCATCTGGACGCTCCTTGCCAGAGGGCGGCATCACGCCCGCGCTCAGTTTACGAATGATCTTTTCGCCAGTCTCGGCATCGTTGCTGATCTGTGCAAAGTCAAAACCTTCAAGGTCGAGACCACCCGAATAGTCCTCAAAATTGTGACACTCTGTACAGTAAGTATCGACCATGGCCTTGATGCCGGCCGTATCAAGGGACGAGGTCCGGGCGTTGCCACCAGACTGAATCGAAGTGTCGCGCACGAGCCAATAGCCGCCTGCCACAAGGGCCACGGCAAGACCCAGTGCGAGACCCGGTTTGAGGATATTTTTGAACGACGCCTGAATACGCATTAACGCTATTTCCCCCTCATGCAGTCACTTCTCCCGGGCCACAATTTGGCCGCGTGTCCTTCTTTGAATGTACGAAACAGAATTCAAGTGTCTGGATACCAGCCTAATGTCACAAAATCAAGGACCGAACAGGTCGGTAAAGTCTGGATTTTCAAAGGTTTCCAACCGATCTGGACTATACAGTCCAGCGTTTTGAGTTTGGTACTTTTAGTTCTTTCACCCAAGTTTTTCGGCACATGCTGTGCGATCGGCATGTATAGGCAAACATTTACGGGGGATAAGCCAATGCGTGACAAGGCTTCAAGCCTGATAAAAATTTCACAGTTTTATCACAAAGAGAGCGAAAGCAATTCCATTAGCGAGTAATGCAGGGTGCCGGGTACACACCGCGGACGTCACCACTGGCGGAAGTGCCGATTGTGTGTTGTACCGATTGAAGGTGGGAGGCGGGATTCCCTTCGTGATACTTATCTTGAGCCGGAGATACTCGCCGCAATTTCCGTAGCAACCTGATCCCAGCTGCGACCCAGCGCTCTCACGAGTGCTGGATAACCATCATTTTCGAGACGTGTTACGGCCTGAAAATTCTGTTGTCGGATAAATTCACCACTCGCGTCGCGCAGCTGCCACTGTCCAGCTGCAACAGCTTCACCGTTGTGTGTACCCTGGAAGCTGTTCACTTCTACCAGCAGTTGCATATCACCTGCGGCGCGCGTGTTTGCATCGAGCACTTCGGTATCGGGAAGGCGGTTAGCCAAGCGCTGCCGCAAGCCGCGTTGCAACATCATCGCTGGTTGCTCGGCCCAGCGGTTGCTGCTGGCCTGGTTCAGAGTGATGTCATCGAGTTGCAGGACTATGCCCTCCTCATTCAGGAAGTCGGCCATCTGCAAGGGTCTGACTACCAACACACGCGTCGGTTCTCCCTCAGCTGCTGGCGATGCACTATTGTCGGCTGGCAGCAAATACTGCGTGCTGGTGGCTGGACTGCCGGCACAGGCTGTCAGCAAGCACAATAAAACGGCCGGCAATATAAGCTTAAGTGTCATCGGATACTCCTGTTTGTAATCATGGTCGCGCCTGCGGCTCGGGATCTTCAGTTTCGCTGCGGTTAAAAATCAGCGCATTCGGTTGTGCACCCAGCGTACGTGCTACGGGCTGCAGATCGCGCATCAACCTTTCCATGCTTTGCAGCGCATCAGTCAGTTCCTGATACACGCTCGCATCAGGCGTAAAACCCTGCAACGTGGTGCGCAGTTCGGCGAGTGTGCCATTGATGGACTCAGGCAATGCGCGGGTATCGGGCGCATCCAGCAGATTCTTCAGGGACTCGCTGAGCTCGCGCACTTCAACCAGCATCGCATCCGATGTCTGCAGAGTTTGCTCCACACTTGCCAGTACTGGCTCGATAGGCAGATTGTTCAGCTTATCCAGCAGGTTCGTGATCTGCTCCTCGATCTGGGCAAAGCCGCCAGATGTGGTGGGGAATACCGGACGGCTTTCAAACACAGCCGAGACATAGGGCGGTTCAACCGCGGTCTGCAGGTTGACATCAACAAACATGGCGCCGGTTAGCAAATTGCCGGACCTCAAACTAGCACGTAAGCCCTGCTGGAAAAGTCCTTCAAAGCGATTCGTCCACTCCTCCATGTTCAATTCATAACCACTGCTGTCAATACGTTGTGGCTCAATACGGATCAGCACCGGTATCGCATATTCCTGCACAGTACCTGGTACGGGCGCGCTGAAATTCCACGGCACGGTAACTACAGTGCCAATACGGATACCACGGTATTCAACAGGAGCG
>CAIYIP010000366.1 GCA_903926285.1 uncultured Gammaproteobacteria bacterium | reverse complement strand
CCTTCAATCCCGCAGATTCAAAATTTCCGAAACAGTACGCGCTTGCTCCCCAGGCAACAAACAATGCTCAATGGCATTGACCAGTGAGTGCCCCGAGAACAGCAATTCACGATTGATGTTGAGCGCCGTCGAAGCGCGGTCCCTTGCAAAATCACCTTTTTCAATTAGATCGTAAATAGCAGTATTGCTGCGTGAATGAGTTTCCCTGACCTGATCAAGGATACCTTTGATCTGCTCCAGGCTGGCATTGGCATTACTTTCAAGAAGGGCCAGAGCGTCTGAATAAATCTGCGCCACTACCTGCAGCAGTGCATCGAGAAACACTGCAACAGGTTTGCTGCCCAACTGGCGAAAGGTCTGTAAATCCTTTGTCATGTCCTTAACTGCCTTCGTCGAATACAAGCAATCACGGATACACACTAGCAACTGCTGCAGCCGCGTAGCCTCCAAGGGTTGAAGGTTTTTGCGCTGCACCTTGAGGATGTATTCTGTCAGCTGATTTTCCCATTGTTTTAACTCCTTGTAGGCAGCGTCCACTGTGTCGGGCAACAACAAGCGTCGCGCAGCCACATCCCGTTCACCGGGAATCTGCAAGCGCCAGCCATTAAGCAGAACGCAGGCGATGAGCAAATTACGGACATCCTGCTCCAGAGCATGCATCGCGGCAGCGGGCACATCCGGGCTCACCTGAGTAATGAGCAAGTTATGCGCTTGTGGCAGTGGTATGCGGCGTTCAATAAATTTTTGCAGCACATCAAGAAAGGGGAAAAACAGCACTATCCCGAAAAGGTTAAAGCTACTGTGGATAGCCACTAAAGCAAACAGGGGGTCGACGATACCGTAAATATCTGTAATTAGTGTTAATAACAGCGGCAGGCACAGCAAGGCCAATACATCAGTGACAAAATTAAATATGAAGTGCACCAGCGCAATCCTGCGCTTGATAATCGCACCGCTGAGCGAACTGACGATGACTGTGTTTGTAGTACCAAGATCGGCACCGATAACGAGAGCAGCAGCACTGTCGAGTTCAAGAATGCCTGCACTAAGCGCAGACAGCGTGATAGCAACTGTTGCGGCACTCGATTGAATCAAT
The DNA here is from genome assembly GCA_903926285.1 of uncultured Gammaproteobacteria bacterium. GTDB lineage: Bacteria > Pseudomonadota > Gammaproteobacteria > Pseudomonadales > Pseudohongiellaceae > CAILUG01. The sequence continues at coordinate 1,376 of CAIYIP010000366.1, read as the reverse complement.
GCAGTCAATAACGCCCCAAACACAAAATAAACTGGCAGCGGCAAACTCTGCAGCTTCGACACATCAACAAGATCGATAACAAAACTTATGCTGTCCTTCATGAGTGCGAGGCCAAACAACAGCAGGCCATAGGCAAACACAAAACGCGCCGCATCCTGGTATCTAGAGCCATCCTTGGTAAGTACGGTCGCCAATGCAGCGAGGCCTAGAAAAACCGAATAATGTGCATCCAGATTCAGCGTGAAGCCGAGGTAAGTTACGAGCCAACCCGTAAAGGTAGTACCGAGGTTGCAGCCCAGAATTACGCCGATGGCATTACGCAAGGGCAACACACCTGCCCCGACAAAGGCCATGGTAATCAGGCCGACTACAGTGCTGCTCTGCAGGACGGCAGTGGTGACAATGCCCAGAACAATACCGTGCAACGGCGAACGCGTGAAAACCTGGAGTGCCTGTCGCAACCGGCCTTCGCCGAATTTACCAAGCGCTTGTTCCAGCATGCGCATGGCGAGCAGCAACAAGCCCAAGCCGGCGATGAAAAGCAGAATTTGCATTAATGAATGCCTTTACAACGTAATCGTCAATGCTGGACCAAGTAAGAATATTGACGACAAATCAGATAGAAAAATGCCCGACATTGATGCTAGCACGGAGGGGGGAAAACAAAGCATTTTCTAAATAAACAGGAAAGATTGGCTAAAGTACCAACGACGCGTTGATTACTGGAGTTGGCATTTCAACCTCGGAAGATGTAGCGCCCTTGCGGGCATCTGCCAATATTTTGTTGAGTTGAAGAACTTTATAGGTCTCTGTACCAAAGCGCTCTTGGTTCAATTGCTCCATGTACGTCATTGTCTGTTCAGCATCGTCATATTTTTTGAATTGAATCTGGAAACGGACGAGTTGCTCCAAAAACATGATGTTTCCCGTTAACTCATGGGCTTCGAGTAAAAAGTCTACGCCTGACTTGTAGTTGCCCTTAGTAAATTCGTACACCCCCACAAGGCCTTGCAGGTGGCCAGAATTCTTGGTGTTTTTGATGTTATCTGGCTGAGACAGTGCCGCAAGCAGCAAAGGCCTCACATCTTCCAGTATCAGTTGCTTACACTGACCGCCTCTAATTATTGACATCAATTTGGTAAGGGCATTTAAGGCGTACACAGATACAGGCCCGTTGGTTAGTCGCGTTTCTGCTTCGTCCAACAAACCTTCGTGCCTTTTGACATCGAGACAGAGTAAGGCCAGTTGGTGGATAACGGAACCTGCCTCGCGTGGGTTCAATTCAATTGCTACTCTTAATTGTTGAATTGCCTCATCAGTTTTTCCCTGATTGTATAGCAAATTAGCATATTCGGTGCGTACACGGGGAGAGCTGG
>CAIYIP010000365.1 GCA_903926285.1 uncultured Gammaproteobacteria bacterium | reverse complement strand
CCGGTTTCATGCTGGCCAGCACTCACGTCGAGCTTGAAGCCTTCGAACTCACGATCAAGAATAAAGTTGACCACTCCACCCACAGCATCCGCGCCGTAGGCAGCTGATGCTCCTCCTGTAACGACATCCACATTGCGCATCAGAGCCGTTGGCAAGAGATCAGGGTTGACGGTTCCTGCCTTGTCCGAAGGCTGGAGACGATGGCCATCAAGCAACACCAATGTCCGGTTGCCGCCAAGGTTACGCAGGTTCAGAAAGGTATACGTATTGCCGGCAGGACTAAAACGGCTGCCGTCGGTTGTTTGCTGTGAAGTGCGGTTGTTAAAAAACTGTGGCAGCGAGCTGAGCTGCTGCGAGACTGTATTGCCCGGCTCGAAATCTTCGAGCTCGGAAGTGGAAATCGAAGTTACGGGTGTCGGTGTCTCGAATCCCGATGCCACCCGGATGCGTGAACCTGTGACGGATATTTCTTCTATGGTTTGCTGTGGCTGTTCGGCGGCCAGAACTTGTTGACCTCCCCCTCCCGCCAGTACGGATGCAATCGTAGCAGCCAGCAGTTTACGTCGCAGAACCATTACATTTTCTGTGTTCATTCAATCTTCCCCCAAAGTTTTAATTTTTAACTTTCATCCCCAGTGTCGACAGCACGCTGACAAGAGTCGCAGCGCTTGATAGTTTCCCGTTTCCTGATCTCCTCGTAACTCAGTGATGCAAATGGAAAATAAAGGTCACTGATACCAGTCAAGTAACACAAAGGGAAGGACCGTCCGGTTCGGCAAAACAGGAGTTCAAATGTTCCAGCATCCGGACGCAGAAATTGTGGTATTAATTCACGCGTATTGTCAGGACTACGATTCTGTCCGCTTGTTTTTTTGTCCTGGTTTTTACGCAACCACGTCATGTGCTGACACCGCGCCTCTTACACTTTTGCGCGTACCAATCATTAGCAGCGCCAGCAGCGTGAGTGCCCCGGCTGCAGCGAGGTAATACCCTACAGCAGCAATGCCATGATTCACCGCTAGCCACGTTGCTATATACGGTGCAAACGACCCTCCGAGAATGCCGGCAAAGTTAAAGGCCAGTGAAGTGCCCGTGTAGCGCACGGGAGTTGGGAACAGTTCAGCCAGCGCGGTACCGAGTGGCCCATAGGTGAGCCCCATGCAGGCGAGACCAATGCAATGTAATACCAGCACAAGAACATTGCTGCCAGTAACAAATAGCGGACCGAACACCAGGCCAAAGATCATGATGGCAACGGTGGCGCCAATCAGCATCTTGATCAGGCCAATGCGATCAGCGATCACTGCAGACAGCGGAATTGCCGCGGCAAAAAACAGCACGCCGATAATCTGCAGAATCAGGAAGTCCTGGCGCGCATACCCGAGCTGACTCGTGCCCCAGCTCAATGTGAACACCGTCATCAAATAGAAAGTCACGAATGTGGTTATTGCTGCAATTGTTGCCAGTATCAGGATGCGCGTGTGATCGCGCAGCACTGTCAGCAGCGGTGCTTTTACACGTTCATTGTTGGCAATGGCCTCTTGGAAGGCCTGCGTTTCGGTAATCTGCAAACGCACGTACAAGCCAACAAACACCAGCAGCGAACTCGCCAGGAACGGAATGCGCCAGCCCCAGGCGAAGAATTGTTCATCAGTTAAAACCGCACTAAGTACGATAAACACGCCAGTCGACAGGATGAACCCAATCGGCGCACCCAGCTGCGGAAACATGCCATACCACGAACGTTTGCCCGGAGGTGCATTTTCTGTGGCGAGCAGTACTGCGCCGCCCCACTCCCCGCCGAGGCCAATGCCCTGTCCGAAGCGACACAGTGCAAGCAGCGCGGGCGCAAGCAAACCAATAGATGCATAAGTCGGCAACAGGCCTATCGCCACAGTCGACAAACCCATCGTGAGCAGTGCAGCTACCAGCGTTGCCTTGCGGCCAATGCGATCACCAAAGTGCCCAAACACCGCCGAGCCTATCGGCCGCGCAAGAAACGCGAGCGCAAAGGTGGCAAGCGATTGGAGAGTCGCCGTGGCAGGGTTGTCACTGGGAAAAAACAGCGCAGGAAACACCAGCACCGCAGCGGTGCCATAAATGTAGAAATCGAAGAATTCGATTGTGGTACCGATCAGGCTGGCGAACAACACGCGGTTTGGTTTCATAGTTGACCCAGGGTGGAAGGCAATAGCGGAGAATGCCATAGAACTTGCCATGCCACCAATTGAATCCACGACAGAAAGAATCTAAGAGGCCACTGCCTCATCGCTAGTCTCCATGATGGGCGTCATGCCGATCCGGGCACAAACAGATCATGGTGATAGCTGGCAAGCTGGCACAAAGGTCATCGCAGCGATGGTCCTTGCTGAATCAGCTCGACGCAGTCATCTTGCCAATTTACTATTCCAACCAGGCTCGACGTATTCCCTGATAAGAAAAAACATGGAGCACTTATGAAACGTTTGGTTATTTGCTGCGATGGCACATGGAACAGTGCCGATCAGATGGTTGATGGCGAACCCTGCCCTACCAATGTGGTCAGATTCGCCTATCGCGTCGCCAAGCGCGATGCGAAAGGTATTGCGCAAATTGTCTACTACGACCAGGGTGTTGGCACCGGCAACAGTCTCGACCGCCTGAGCGGTGGAGCGCTCGGCAAGGGACTCGAAGCCAATATTCACGATGCCTACCGCTTCCTGCTGGCCAATTACGAATTTGGCGATGAACTCTTTGTGCTGGGTTTCAGTCGTGGCGCATTCACCGCGCGCAGCCTTGTTGGCATGGTGCGCAAATGCGGAATCCTGCATCAGAAACATGCACGCCACTATTCTGCGGCGACCCAACTGTACTGCAATCACGAGGGTCCCAACGACCCCGGCCCGTCCGACTTCAGGGACAAATACTGCACCTATGGCAACACCGATATCAAAGTACAGTTCATAGGTGTCTGGGACACAGTGGGCGCCCTGGGTATACCGGTGGCCGGTTTGCGCTGGTTGACCAATATTGATAAATACCAGTTCCACGACACCGAACTCTCCAGCACAGTCGTCAATGCCTGCCATGCACTCGCGATTGATGAACACCGCGGGCCGTTCCTCCCCGCCATCTGGGAAGCATGGGACAAGCCAAACCAAAACATCGAGCAGGTATGGTTTTGCGGCGCACACAGCGATGTGGGCGGAGGTTATGGCAAGACCAAAGTTGCGAACACAAGCGGCCAGGTAGCTTTCAATCCGCAGCTCTCTGATATCTCTCTCGAATGGATGCTTGGGAAAGCGCAGGCTGCAGGCCTCGCATTCGACCCCGACGTACTTGCCATCAATCCGCTCGTCATCGATCCACTCGCTGAAATCCACGACTCCAAAACCGGCTTCTACAATGTAGCCGCGTCGCATGACCGCGTTATTGGCTTAAGCATAAAAGCGCAAAAACCGACTGATGAGCTAGACACCACCCAGACCCTCCACCCCTCGGTACTCCAGCGCTGGGACAACGACAAAAAATACCGGCCCGCATCGCTGAAGAATTATTTCAAAAAGATTGGCGATCCCAGGGGAGAGGAAGTTTGAATGGCCTGATATTTTTGCAGGTAGAAGGCGTTATGCCCCACGATGATCGGAGGAAGTAACATGTTTAGGTTCAGTACAAATCTTCCAGCGCGATTGCGCGTTAACACGATGAGCTGATTTTTATACCAGCTCGCAATGCCTCTTTATTTATCACTTGCTCCACCTGCCACCTCATTCTTTTAAAACCTGAAGGTATAATTCACCTTTAACGACAAATCCGCCAACGTCGAATCAAATCTGTTGTCCTTGTCCGCATCAATCATCCCCCAGTTCAACACCAGAAACACCTGCTGCCCAGCCTTCGGTATCCAGTGTAGTCTGCTGTTGAAGCCCATGTTTTCGGAGACGTTGTCGTATTGCACGAGGTTGCTCCAGGAGAGTGTGGAGGAGAAGGCGTACTGTGTGGTGAAGCCGAGTTGGCGCACGGTGAAGTTGCCGGCGGGGAGTTTGATTTTGTCGATGGTGAATGACATGTCGAGGCTTAACTGGCGATTCGGGCGCCACGTGACGTTGCCACGGTTCTGAAAGTGGGTGCCGTTGTAGTACTCGCCGTTGGTGAAGAAGATGTTGCCGGCGAGTTTGCGTTGGCCGCCCATCTGGACGCCGAAAAAATATTCTTCGAACTCGTAGTTGCCGGCCGGGATCACGACGCTGCGCTTGCCGTCGGAAGAGCGGTAGATTGTGAAGTTTGTGAGCAGCACTTCGCGGTTGCGGATATAGCGCGTAAAGGCCTGATCACCGCGGTTGTTGTTGCCCGAGATGCGCAGACCATCGTTGCCGGAGCTGTAGCGGCCGTTCGAGAGCAGGTCGGCCTTGTAGCCCTCAACGGCACCGAGGATCGAACGCACTGGGCCGCCAGGCGCGAAGAAGTGGCGGTAGCCGATGTTCCAGTGATCTTCTTCGACACCAGAGCGGTTCACGAAGCCAACCGCCGGATTGAAGT
>CAIYIP010000364.1 GCA_903926285.1 uncultured Gammaproteobacteria bacterium | reverse complement strand
GGAATCGAACCACCGACACAGGGATTTTCAATCCCTTGCTCTACCAACTGAGCTACTTGGGCCTTGCAGACTTGCTTGTTCTAATCTTTGAGCGGTCATGCGTACACATGGCTCAGTTTCGCCTCCGACACGGGCGGTTGCCCTGCGGAGAAAGGCGCGTATTAAACCCGCGCGGATAGTTTGAGTCAAGCAAATGCTGGGTCAGGGCTTTTTGGTTTCGGGCACATATCCTTCGGCTGCCGTGAATTCCTCATTGTTGAAAAATTTGGTCCTTTCGCCGCTCAGGAATTTGCGGTGTTCGGGATTGATCATGCTGAGCTGTTTTTCGTTGATCAGGCGAACTTGGTGCGCCTGCCATTCCTGCCAGGCCTTGAGACACACATTATTGAAAATATCCAGACCATCCGGCCCCGGGAAGGGCGGCATTACCATCCCTTCCATTTCTTTCTGATACTTGCGACAAAAAACTTTAGCTGGCATAGGTAGCTCGGTAGTAATCGTTCATGTGTATTGCTGCAAACATGTGTCAGTAAATGCAGGATTCAAGGTGTGTAAACTTGGAATTGCTTACTCGAAAAATGCAAAGCTTATATCCAGTAATATTCCGGGTGACCAAAATTCTAGAGCGTGGCCAGTTTGTCCAACAACTTCTTCACCGGGGCGGCCAGGCCCAGTTCCGCAGGAGAATGCAGATCATACCAATGCCAGCGTTCGTTCTCCATGATCCTGACATGAGTGTCGCTCAGTGGAATCACTACAGGAGTGATATCCAGATGAAAATGGCTGAAGGTATGGCGGAGCGGTGACCACTGTCGTGTTGAGTTCGCATCGATCATCAGTTGACCATGTAGCGCAGGATTGAAGTCGCTTATATCGGCTGTTTCAGGAAAACTCCATAGCGAGCCCCATATCCCTTGTGGCGGGCGCTTCTCCAACAACACTTTCTGTGCTGACTGATGATGGAAGATCAGCATGTAGGTGCTTTTTACCGGCAAGGTCCTGGTCGCCTTTTTCTGCGGAAATTCTGCAGTGCGATTGCTTTTATATGCCTCACATAATTCGTTGAGTGGGCACAGGGAGCAGGCCGGTTTTGTGCGTGAACACAGCGTTGCACCCAGATCCATGATGGCTTGCGTGTAGTCCGCACAGCGGATTTCCGGAGTATGGGAGGCTGCGAGCTGCCAGAGTTTTTGCTGAACTTTCGGCTGGTCGGGCGAACCTTCCACGCAATGCACGCGGCAGAGCACGCGTTTTACATTGCCGTCCAGAATTACCGCGTGCCGTTTATTGCCAAGCGCGATGATTGCTCCCGCGGTTGACTGACCTATGCCAGGCAGTTTACTCAATTCGGCTACGGTGTCGGGAAATTTGCCGGCAAATTGTTGCTGCACGATTTGTGCGGTCTTGTGCAGATTGCGCGCACGTGCGTAATAACCTAGGCCGGTCCAGTGATGCAACACGGTATCGGTATCTGTAGCTGCAAGTTCAGCAAGCGTCGGAAACCGCGCCATAAAACGTTCGTAGTATGGAATTACTGTATTCACCTGCGTTTGCT
>CAIYIP010000363.1 GCA_903926285.1 uncultured Gammaproteobacteria bacterium | reverse complement strand
TCGGGTTTAACAGCTAAGCAATTAATACACTACTGCGCATATAACAAATCAGCAGACACTTACCTTGACCATAGCAGTAACTGGAATTAACCCTGCTTCCGCACTGGAATCCGGACAGCGTCCCATATTCGAACGCAAGCACTGACAGGCTAAATATCAGGCAAACAGATCGTAGTCGTCGGCGTGAGTGATTCTGGCAGTAACGATGTCTCCCACACTTAGGCCTTCGGGTTGCGACAGGTACACGAGTCCGTCGATATCAGGAGCATCCGCCATGCTGCGGCCAATCGCCTGATCGTCGGCAACTTCATCGATGATGATATCGATCTTCTGGCCGACCTTTGCCTGCAGGCGCGAAGAACTAATTTCCTGTTGTACAGCCATGAACCGTTCCCAGCGTTCCTGCTTGAGTTCTTCGGCAACATGGTCGGGCAATTCATTCGCCTTGGCACCGGCCACTGCTGAATATTTAAAACACCCTACTCTGTCCAATTGTGCTTCCTGCAAAAAGCCGAGCAGTTCGTCGAACTCGGCAGCGGTTTCACCGGGAAAACCCACAATAAAGGTACTGCGCAGCGTGAGTTCGGGACAAATGCTGCGCCATGACTTGATCCGGGCGAGCGTGTTTTCGCTAGCAGCTGGCCGCTTCATCAATTTCAGTATTCTGGAACTTGCATGCTGGAACGGAATATCCAGGTAAGGCAGAATCAGGCCATCAGCCATCAGTGGAATAACATTATCAACATGCGGATACGGATATACATAGTGCAGGCGCACCCACACACCTAAATGCGCCAGTGCTTCGCAAAGGCCCTGCATGTTGGCTTTTATCGGGCTTCCGTTCCAGAAACCGGTGCGATATTTGATATCTACGCCATACGCACTTGTGTCCTGGGAAATAACCAGTAATTCGCGCACACCAGCATTGACCAGGCGCTCAGCTTCTTCCATGACGTCCCCCACTGGGCGACTCACCAGATCGCCACGCAGTGACGGAATAATGCAGAAGGTGCAGCGATGGTTACAACCTTCTGAGATTTTCAGATAGGCATAATGCCGCGGTGTAAGTTTGATGCCTTGTGGTGGCACGAGATCGATGAAGGGATCGTGATCAGTAGGCGGTGGGATAACGTCATGCACTGCGCTCACTACTTCTTCATAGGCATGTGGACCCGTCACGCTCAGTACACTCGGATGCACCGAGCGGATCTCATCGGCATTTTTTCCCATGCAGCCGGTGACAATCACGCGGCCGTTTTCCCGCAACGCCTCACCGATGGCTTCGAGAGATTCGCGCTTGGCGCTGTCGATAAAACCACAGGTATTCACCACCACAACATCCGCATTTTCGTACGACGGCACGATGTCGTAACCTTCTATCCTGAGCTGGGTCAGAATACGTTCGGAATCGACCAGCGCCTTGGGACAGCCCAGTGAGATAAAACCGACTTTCTTGCTTGTAGTGGTCATGAAAAATTCCAGGGAAGATGAATAGCCCAAACCGGTATGTGCTTCTTCAGTTTCAATATCAGTTTGAATATCAGTTTCAATAAAGGTGCCGGCTTGGTCAGCTGCCGCTATGCTGTCGCGAGTTTATTGGTAGGCGGTAACTGGAAGTAGGCAAAGAATCATCAGGGACAGCAATATGTGGTGATCTGGCATCCTGCAATGGCGTCGCATAGTATCACCCGGGCGTAGCTCGGCTCCAGAACGAAGTAGCTCATGTTACCTAAATTACTCTAGTTTTCGCTATTTCTCCTGCTATACAGCCAGGCTGTAACTGCGCATACAGGCATGGCGGTCACTATCCCTGATCACGATGCGTTCCTTACTGCAGCACCTGCGCAGTTGGTGTTCCAGTTCATGGCCAACGTTACCATCACGAACATCAGGCTCGAAATCACTGCGGGTGAACGCAGTGGTGAACAGCTGCAAATACGCCTGCCGCGCAATAGTATCGGTCAATCCACTGCGTATGGCGCGAGGATTACGCTTGCTCTGCCGCCACTTGCTCCCGCCGCCTATCTCGTCACGTGGCAGGCTATATCCGAAGATGGCCACATCATCGTTGATGATTTTAATTTCACGGTCAGCAATGAGTAACAATCCCCCAATAAAAAAAACCTGATGCCGCAAAACGACACCAGGCTTCAATTGAGTCACTTAAGTTCTAGTTGGTTACCGCCGCAAGCATGGATTGACGCTGTTTTTCCATTTCCGCAG
>CAIYIP010000362.1 GCA_903926285.1 uncultured Gammaproteobacteria bacterium | reverse complement strand
CGCTGGCAGGAGAATTCATGGCTGCATTGTAGAAGCAAAGTCCGTTTGTCTCCAAAATAAACATGCAAAGAAGGCAGAGGAAAAGCGGAGCAATTAATAACTCTTGTTTATTCTAGTAAATCAATTCAACGGCCGATTCAGGGGACACTCGCCTTAAAGTACGGGTTGCTCTGCATCAACCGAACAGCTGTGAAGACCGTCTCGATTTGCACTGCCTGAGGGCTGTCTCCATGAAAGTGCAGGGGAATCGTTCGCATGGATGCGAACGGAAGCTACATGGAAGTATTCACGCGGTCCCCGGAATCTTCATGGAGACAGCCCTCAGGCAGTGCCAGCCCCTCCCTGTTTTACAGCAAGTTATTACTGTTTCGCAGTGGGCATAATCTCTTCGACAATAAAAGTGCCTACATCCTGCAGTTGCTCGCGTGTGTAAGCCGTTGCAAAGCCGGGCATGGTGTTGCGGCCAAAAGTTGCGGTGGTCATGATGTGGCCAAGATTGAGTTCCTTGTCGATCAGCGGAACACCACCCTGATGACCACCTTCACCTGTTGGCCCGTGGCAAGTGGTGCATAAAGTAGTATAAATCTGGCGGCCACTGTCGAGGTTGGCGGTATAACCTGCAATGGGCTCCACGACATTGACTGGCGCAACTGCAGTTGGGCGCAGGCTCGCTGGAGCAGCCGGGCTTGTTGCGCTCGCTTCGACGAGCGGCTCCATTTCACCGTTCAATGAAAACAGCCACACACTGTCGCCGTGTTTGCCGGTGGAATAGAGCGAGCCGGCTGAAATGATTGCGATGTACTGGTTGCCCTCGTGCATGAACGTCGATGCAGTGCCATTTACACCGGCATCGGTCTGGAACTCCCACAGTTTGTTGCCGCTGTCCTTATCCAGTGCGACCACGCGGCCATCGTTGCGACCATGAATAATGAGTCCGCCACCGGTAACTATCGACCCAGCGGAACAACTGTACTGCCACTGCTGGCTCCATTTTATTTTGTGCGTAGTCAGGTCCATCGCCACAAACAGGCCGCGCGCTGGAATGTTCGTGAGATTAAACGTACCGCCCATCCACGACTCGGTGTGGGTGGGGGGTGAGTTTTCCGCTTCGCGCGAAGCGCCACCGATGCGATCATTGGCGCAGATATACAGCAGATGTGAGTCGGGATCGTAAGCCGTGGGTGGCCAGTTAACACCCGCGAGTGGCTTGTACAGCACGGGCTCCGTAGCAAAGGGTGTGAAGGTGCGACCCTGGTTTGTGAGTGTGAAGCCTTCGGGTGCGGCATCAATTTCATTCGGCACAACGTAATCGCCAATCGGCCAGGGCTGTGTTGCGGCCGTCGCATTGCGCGGTTCCTGCGGCACTTCGCGTTCTTCGATACCGATCAGCGGTGCGCCAGTGACGCGGTCGAGAATATAGAGGAAGCCGGATTTGGACACTTCGGCAATGCCTTTGCGGGGGCATGCCGTTCACGTCAGCATCGAACAGTACAACAGGGCTAGGGGAATCGTAGTCCCAGATGTCGTGATGCACTTGCTGAAAGTGCCATTTGTATTCGCCGGTTGCCGCATCGAGCGCAACCATCGATACAGTGAACAGGTTGTCTCCTGCACGATTGGAGCCATTCAGGTCGGGTCCGGCATTGCCGGTTGAAAAATACAGCAGGCCAAGTTCGGGATCGACTGCAGGAGTCTGCCAGATCGGCGCGCCGCCAACGGTCCAGGCGTCATTATCCTGGGGCCAGGTGTCGTGGCCGAATTCGCCGGGGCCCGGAATCGTGTAGAAGGTCCACAGCAACTTTCCGTCTTTGGCATCGAAAGCCTTGATACTGCCGCGGATCGCCAGTTCACCACCCGCAAAGCCGACTATAACCATGCCGTTGTAATAAAGCGGCGCTGCGGTGATTGAGTAGCCAAGCATGGGATCTTCAGCCTGGATTTCCCAGTTGATGGCACCGGTTTCCTGATTTAAGGCCACCAGTTTGGCGTCGAGCTGGCCTACATAGATCTGGCCATCACCCATGCCAACACCCCGGCTTACCCAGCCGCAGCACACGTTGACACGACCGGGATCGAGATTGGCCTGGTAGGTCCAGCGGAAGTCGCCGGTTTCGACATCAATGGCAAAGACATCATTTTCTCCGGTGGGCACGTACAACACGCCACCGTAGAACAAAGGCTGCGCCTGACCTGAATGATTTGGTGCGCCGCCAGAGCCATTCATGTGTACGCGCCACTCTGCTTTCATGCCGCTGATGTTGCCGCGGTTGATCTGGTCGAGCGGTGAGTACCGCTGGTTGTAGAGCGAGCCGCCATTGGTAGGCCAGCTGTCGGTTGGATAAGCCGCTAGCTCTTCTGCCGAAAATGCCGGTGCGACCACTTGAGCAACTACCCATACCGGAAGCGTGAACAGGGAGGCAGCGAGGATAGGCAAAATGCGGTTTAATTTCATAAGCGCTCCAATTGCGGGCAGGGACGTCAAGCAAGGGTCAAAACGGCGGGGCACATTATTACTCAGGATCAGAGAAGGTGTATAGCAGCCTGATTTTCCTAAAATTTTCATTTAAAGTAAGCGATGGTTCACAAATCAGGACAGTATCGTTTCCAGCTTCTCCACAGTATTAGCTAGAATCTGAAGATTCATTCTCAGCCAGCAAAGTAATATCAATGTCAGGGGCAGGCAGTACCAGCTCACAACAATTCCAGGTGGCGCAAATACTCGCGCCTCCTGCGGTATTGTTACGGCAATTGCAGAAGCTGGATACTGATGAAAGCCTGAATGTGCTCGCCACCTTGCTGCAAAACCCCGCCCTGCTTGCGCGAGTGCTTGATGCGCAGGCCAGGGCCATTAAATTACCCCAGGGTTTGCCGGACAGACTGAATCAGCTCGAGCCGGAATGGCTGATGCGTGCGCTTCGCAACAGTGCACTGCAACAAGTGCTGCAAAACGAGCAAAGTGATACGGCGTTTATCCAGGTGCACTGGCAGTTATCCAGGTATGCGGCCCTTATTGCCGGAGAGCTGGCGACAGCATGCAGCCATCCTGAAGCAGGCGCTGTTGCCAGCAGCGCTTTTTTGCTGCGCATGGGTATGCTGGTACTCGAACAACAGCATGGCCATCCCTATAGCACTCTTGTCCTTGCACATACCAATCAGGCTGCGCTCTTGCGTGCAGAGCAGGAAACCTTCGGCATCGATCATATTATTGCGGGAGAACGCCTTGTTGAGCAGTGGCAACTCGACCCCTTTTGTATTGATGCCATGCGTTATCAGGCCCTGTCGGCTGAAGCGATAATGGACGCCGCTCCGCTCGTAAAAATTTGCTGGTTTGCGAACTACCTTGTCAATAACACGCAACTCGACGCGAAAGAAATACCGATCCTTGCCGAGAATCTCTTTAGTCTGTCGCCTTCCTTCATGAATGGGCTGCTCGGCCGAGTGCGGGCACAATACGTGCAGGAGTGTGCCGCGTATGGCATGGGTACTGTTAGAGCAGCAGAGCAAGACTCGACACGTCTTCAGATCGAACACCTTAAGCAGTATGTAGTTTCAAGTACTATCCTTGCTGCACTGGCGATGGAGCCATCTGATACGGTCAACAGTCTCAAGGCCTTGCTGGTCAACCTGTTGCTGGAAGCAGGAATAGAGCCGAAATTTATTGTGTTTGCCCAGGACAAGGCGAGCACGCCTTTTCGTGCGATTACCAGCAACAACGTTCACCATAATGCCGAGAGCCTGTCTTTTGTCTGCTCGACCGGGCGCAACCTATTGTCTGAAATAGTAGCCAACGGTGGCTTCATCATCAGTGGCGGCTATGCCTCGCTTGCAGATAGCTCGCTTGCCTTGACGCCAAAAGAGTTAACTGTGATTGATCGCCAGCTGCTGGGCTTGCTGGGTGGCCAGACTGTACTTTGCGAAACAGTATCGCTTGCCGGTGCGGCAAGGGCCTTGCTACTCATTGGCATACCCTACAGCAGTGGTAATCAGTATCTGGCGCGCTCTGGCGTCAGGAAACTGATCCGCAGCAAAATCGCCGGCTTTATTCAGGGCGAAGGTGGCGAAAGTCAGTCAGTTTCAACGACGCTGTATCAGCAGCGTGTGCGTGAAGCAGTGCATGAGGCCAACAACCCTCTGACGATAATCAAGAACTATCTGCAGATACTCAGCATGAAGCAGGGTGAACACAGCCAGACCAGTGAAGATATCATATTGATAAAAAGCGAAATTGACCGAGTTGCGCGTATCTTGATCAGCTTGCGTGAGACGCGCGAACCCGACGTGAATACTCAGCAAATAAACCTCAATCAGCTGCT
>CAIYIP010000361.1 GCA_903926285.1 uncultured Gammaproteobacteria bacterium | reverse complement strand
CCAGTCGCGATCAATGCGATACATCCAAAGGCGGCTTTGGGCACGCGCTACTGGATAAACAGGGAACAGTGGTGGATGAGGGAAACGCTCGTCCAGATACTCCATCATAATATTGGGTTCATATAAAACCAGATCACGATCGATTAGTGTGGGCAGGCTGTTGTAAGGATTGAGAGCGGCCAGATCTTCTGGCTTATCGTAAATATCCACATCGACCACTTCGACGGTTACGCCTTTTTCTGCCAGCACGATACGTACGCGGTGACTAAACTGACTGTAGCCATCTGAATAAAACAACATCGATGAGCGTTTGGTAACAACTCCCATATTTTTGCCTCAAGCCTTACTTAATAATTAATGGACGTCTTTCCAATATTCGCGGTTTAGCATAAATGCAAACACAAACAGAAAAGCCAGGAAAAACAACACGTAGGCACCTATCGTTGTCCGATGCATCAGTGCGGGCTCGCCGAGGTATGTGAGGAAATTGACCAGATCATACACCTGTTTATCGAACTCTTCCGGACTCAGTTTGCCGGTACCTTCGACGTGAATAGTCTCCGCGCAACCTTCCTCAGTACAGGGCAACTGATCGCCTTGCAAATTCTCCAGTACATTCGGCATCGCGACATTTGGGAAGACCCTATTATTGACACCAAAAGGCCGGCTCTCATCGCGATAAAAACCTTTTAAATAGCCATAGAGCCATTCGGGACTGCGAACTCTGGCAACTAGGCTCAAATCTGGCGGCGCGGCACCGAACCAATTTTTAGAGGCTTCAAGAGGCATGGAGCTGATCATGAGGTCGCCGATATTCAGGTCGGGACTTAGCAGCAGGTTCTCTTCCATCAACGCTTCAGGGATTTCCAGATCTGTAGCTACACGCTGATAGCGCGAAAAGCGCGCACTGTGGCAGCCCATACAGTAGTTGATAAAGGTTGCGGCACCTGATTGCAACGAAGCTTTGTCTTTCATATTTACTTCGACATGCTCAAGCTCAACCTCTGCTTCTGCACCAACCGCAATCAAAGGGAGCGCAGTCAACGCGCCTAACAATATCAACGAAAACAGCAATTGCGGAATGGTGATGAAGCGACCTGTTACCCGTTGTGGCGGCGCAGTTGTTTGCTCAAAACGCGTGTACCACGGCATTGCAAAGAAAAAGGCAAAGTAAAGCACTGTACAAATTTGCGCCAGAGCAGTTCTGGGGCCAGTCGCAATCATGGTTCCCAACACTCCAAGAATGATGAACGAAACTACGAAAACCAATAATGCAATTCTGCTATACCATCCTTTGTAACGCATCGATTTGACGGGGCTTCTGTCCAACCAGGGCACCACGAACAAAATGGCAATAGCCAAGCCCATCACAATCATTCCCCACATCTTGGCATCAAACCCAAAGAATGGATAAGTTACAGCCCTTAACATCGAGAAAAACGGCGTGAAATACCAAACCGGAGCAATGTGATCAGGCGTTTTCAGATTGTTAGCTTCTTCGAAATTGGCGTGCTCAATAAAGTAGCCGCCCATTTCAGGCATGAAGAACAACACAAAGCAGAATACAAACAGGAAAACAACAATAGCGACGAGGTCATGGACGGTGTAGTAAGGATGGAAAGGAATACCATCGAGCGGTATTCCATTTGCATCCTTGTTTTTCTTGATCTCGATACCATCGGGATTGTTTGAGCCCACTTCATGCAAGGCAAGGATGTGTAATACAACCAGGCCGACAAGCACCAGCGGCAGAGCAACAACGTGCAAGGCAAAGAAGCGGTTGAGTGTTGCACCGGAAATCAGGTAATCACCCTGAATCCATACCATCAGATCCTGGCCAATCCCGGGAATGGCGCCGAATAAACTGACAATTACGTTTGCTCCCCAATAGGACATTTGCCCCCATGGCAACACATAACCCATGAAACCTTCGGCCATAAGCACGAGGTAGATGGTCATGCCAAAAATCCAGATCAGTTCACGGGGCTTCTGGTAAGAGCCATACATCAGCCCGCGGAACATATGCAGATAAACAACGATAAAGAACGCTGAGGCTCCCGTTGAATGCATGTAGCGCAATATCCAGCCGTAATTGACATCGCGCATGATGTATTCAACGGATGCAAACGCGTCTTCAGCACTCGGGGTGAAATTCATCGTTAACCAGATACCAGTTAGCAACTGATTCACCAGCACTACCATGGAAAGCACACCAAACACGTACCAGAAATTGAAATTCCTGGGCGCGTAGTACTTGCTCATGTGTTTTTCGAAAGCTTGCACGACAGGCAAACGTGCGTCTATCCAACCGATGAGGCCTTTCGTTTCGGTTTTCTGTGCTACTTCTTTGTGATCAATACTGGCCATCAGGAATTCTCCGCATCAAGACCCACTACTACGACATTGTCACTGGCAAAGTAATGGGGAGGGACTCTGAGATTTGTCGGTGCCGGAACACCACTGAATACACGCCCGGCCAAATCAAACATTGAGCCGTGGCAAGGGCAGAAGAACCCGCCTTTCCAGTCAGGAGCGAAATCCTGCGGTTGAACTTCAGCAAATAATTTAGGAGAACATCCAAGATGGGTACAAATGCCGACAAGGATCATGAGCTCGGGCTTGCGTGACCTGTACTCATTCTGGGCATATCCAGGCTGCTGGTCGGGTACTTCTGATAAAGGATCAGCAAGGTGGGCGGTGTTATCCCGAAGGCTTGCGAGGGTTTCTTCATCGCGTCGCATTACGAACACTGGCTGGCCACGCCATGCTGGCATTGGACCAAGCAATTCACCAGCTTCCAGTCTACTGATGTCGATGGTTATCGGCGCACCAGCCGCAAGCGCCTTCGCGCTTGGGCTCCATGAGCCAACAAATGGGACGGCAGCACCTACTCCGCCGGCAGCTCCAACCAAAGTGGTGCTGCCGATCAAAAAGCGTCTGCGGCTCTTGTTTACAGCGCCGTCATTCACGATTTTTCTCCTAAAAAGATTTCTTGGGAACCAAGAATAAGTCGACTTGAAAATCGCGCGTATATTACCAAAAATGAGGACTTCTATTCAAGGCAAACAGACGGACTAGTTACTCGATCTCACCAAATAAAAACGCCGAAATCTGCTGATTTCGGCGTTTCGATAGAACTTGTCTCAAAGCGATTAACGCTTGGAGTACTGCGGCCTCTTACGCGCTTTGCGTAAACCAACTTTTTTACGCTCGACTTCTCGCGAGTCACGTGTAACAAAACCTGCTTTACGCAACGCTGGACGATTAGCTTCGTCATACTCAATAAGTGCACGAGTAACACCGTGACGAATGGCTCCGGCCTGGCCGAAACTGCCTCCGCCAGACACGCTTACGTTGATGTCGAATTTATCAACCAGCTCAAGCAGCTCAAGCGGCTGCCGAACTATCATGCGAGCTACTTCACGGCCAAAGAAATTATCAATGGTGCGATTGTTAATCGTGATAGTGCCATTACCTGCGGTAAGGTACACACGGGCGGTAGAAGTCTTGCGACGTCCTGTGCCGTAATATTGAGTCACTGCCATGGGAAATAGAGTCCTGTCAGAGTGTTAATTGGGCTGGTTGTTGCGCACCATGTGGATGCTGGTCGCCGGCATAGATCTTGAGCTTGCGCATCATATCGCGACCCAGCGGGTTGCGGGGGATCATGCCTTTGACAGCCAGTTTGATGACTTCTTCGGGCGTACGGGCAATCAACTCATTAAAAGATAAGGTTTTCAAACCGCCCGGGAACTGTGAATGTGTGTGG
>CAIYIP010000360.1 GCA_903926285.1 uncultured Gammaproteobacteria bacterium | reverse complement strand
TCGGCCTTCAGGGAGCGGGAAGTCGTCAAGGTTTACCATGCACTGGTTGCCGGCAAGTGGCCTAAACAAGTCACTAAGGTAGACGCTAGCCTGAACCGACAGGCTGCTCGCGGAGGCGAAAGACGGGTGGAAATTTCTGATGAGGGCAAGGAAGCGCGCACTGATTTCAAGATACTTAAGCAATTTGCCAATGCCACTTTGGTTGAGGCGCGGCCATTGACTGGGCGTACTCACCAGATCCGGGTGCATG
This sequence comes from uncultured Gammaproteobacteria bacterium, assembly GCA_903926285.1. Lineage (GTDB taxonomy): Bacteria > Pseudomonadota > Gammaproteobacteria > Pseudomonadales > Pseudohongiellaceae > CAILUG01. The sequence goes on along the minus strand of CAIYIP010000360.1, from coordinate 4,166 downwards.
CTGCGCTCGCGGGATGCCCCTTGGTGGGGGATGACAAGTATAATACTGAATCCTCCAATGCAGTCTTTGCGCGTATCGGCATAAAACGATTGTGCCTGCATGCAGCTGAGGTGAGTTTTCCGCATCCCCAAACCGGCAAGATACAAAAAATCGTTGCAGATTATGATGCGGCTTTTACCCAGGCGCTGGCGTTGCTTGCAGTAAAGGATTGATTCCCGCCTGGCGCAACATATTACATAAGCTGATCAAGGGTAGGCCAATCAGGCTATGGAAGTCATTGCCCACCATCTTCTCAAACAGGCTAATGCCTAGCCCTTCGGCCTTGAAGCTGCCTGCGCAATCAAAGGGTTGTTCCAGTTGTAGGTAATTTTCGATTTCATTTTCGCCAAGTACGCGAAAGGTTACGGAAAAAATATCTACGCTCTGTTGCCAGGAGCCTGTAGCCGAATTGAACAGAACCAGTCCGGTATAAAAATCAACCTGCTTGCCACTGCAGGTCTGGAGTTGTAGTCGTGCCCGGGTTATTTCTCCTGGTTTGCCCATGATAGTTGTACCACAGACGCAGGCCTGGTCTGAGCCAATAATCAATGCCTGCGGATATTTATCAACAAGTGCTTTTGCTTTGCCGAGTGCCAGTCGTTCCACCAAGGCATACGCCGATTCTGATGCCATGGGGGTTTCATTGATGTCAGGACTTGTGCTGGTGAATGGCAAGCCCAGTCGGGTCAGGAGAGCGCGGCGGTACGAGGAGGAAGAAGCCAGTACGAGTTGCATCAGGTTTGACGCTGCTAAGTGAGTAATGTTTGAGACATTAACACAAGCTTAACCGGGTGAATGCGGGTAAAATTATAAAGGCTTTCGCGGATCATATTCTTTGCCATTGCAGGAAGCTTGCTTTACTCTTTACTTGTGACCCAGTATCTCCCCTAAAGAATTAAGTATGCGTTATAACTATTTGTTCTCATTTTTGTTTACCTTGCTGCTGAGTGCTTGCGGCAGTTCTTACCGGGCTCCAGTTGGTGAGGCCGGTGACAGCCCCCTTTATCTCGACAGCGGCAGAACTCACCTGGTAAATACTGGCGAAACACTTTATGTGATCGCCTGGATGTATGACCTTGATTTTGCAGCGCTTGCGCGTGTCAACAATTTGGGTGAGCCCTATGAGGTCATTCCGGGCCAGCTTCTGACAGTAGATCTGCGCAGGCAGTCGGCCGCTATCGCTCCCCAGAGTACTGCTCGTGCCGCCACAGTGACAACCAATCCGGTCACGACCAGCGGTTCTATTCAACGTGCACCCTTACCGAGTTCAGGAATTACTCGTCGCGAATTGTCCCCTGCGCGCAGCACGACTCCGGCCGCTGAGCCTCCCCTGACATCATCCCCACCGGTAAATGTCCCCGGGAATACTTTGCAACCAGCGCCGGCTCCAGTGGTGCCGCCCGTAGCAACCATCGAGACGCCTCAGTCCAATATTCCAGCAGGGCTTCCTCCGGTTCAATCCGGGCCCCCGGTTCAGGCCACGCCTCCAGTTGTAGCAATACCTACGCCTTCTGCGCCAGTTCCTGTCGTTGTTCCTCCGTCTCAGGAAAGTCCTCTTGTGCGGGCTATCGCCTCAGAGGAGAGCGTAAATTGGGCTTGGCCATACGGAGGAGCGATCATCGGCCGCTTTAGTGACGGCGGCCTAGAAAACAAAGGTTTGGATTTGTCTGGTAACGCAGGAGATCCCATTCTGGCGGCCTCTGCTGGTGAAGTGGTGTATTCCGGTAGTGGCCTGTTGCGTTACGGTGACCTGATCATCATTAAGCACAACGAGCATTTTCTCAGTGCCTATGCTCATAACAGCGCGCTGCTTGTAAAAGAAGGGGATAAAGTAACTCGGGGTCAAAAAATTGCTGAGCTTGGCTCAAGTGGTATCGACCGAAATATGCTGCACTTCGAAATCAGGCTTGATGGAAAACCTGTCGATCCACAACTTTATCTTCCCGCCCTTTAGCTAGTCTCGCCATAAAATTTACATAATTCTCGCCACATTTTTTTTACTCTGTACTATACTCCTTCGGCGTCAAGGGAAAGTCATCTCCTGGCTAACTCTTAGTTCTGGAACGGATAACCATATTTTTAGTCAGGATTTGAAAATTCTGCGTGTGAGCGCTGTAAAAAAATATAACTATCTAAAACAAGATTTCAGCATGAGGATTCAATATGTCCGTGGAGAACCGTGAGTCACCATTAAATGTTGCAGAAAGTATCCTGGATACTTCTGGAAATTCCAGTACAAAAAATTCTCAAGCACTCCCGGAACTTATGCGCAAGGTGTTTAATCTTGATGATACTGCAGATTTTGACGAGGCAACATTCCTGACTGATCTGGTCGATGCCGGGACGCTGAATGCAGAGAATAATCTTGAACTTGATGCTGGCGAACTGGATGTTATTGATTACTGCGCTGAATCACTCAGGTCCGAATCAAGCACAGACCCGACCACGCTATACTTGAGAGAAATAGGATGCATAGTATTGTTGAGCGCTGAGCAGGAATTGAAACTTGCCAGGGAAGTATTGCTCGGCAGTGCCGACAGTAAAAAGCTGATGATAGAGAGCAATCTTCGACTAGTGGTTGCTCTTGCCAAGCGGTATCAGAATCGAGGCCTCAGCCTGTTGGATCTTATTGAAGAAGGGAATCTTGGCCTGATACGCGCAGTTGAAAAATTTGATCCAGAGCTGGGGTTTCGTTTCTCGACTTATGCCACCTGGTGGATCAAGCAAAACATCGATAGGGCCTTGATGAATCAGGGTCGAACGATCCGGTTGCCGATCCATGTCATGAAAGAAATGAATGTGTATTTGAAGGCTGTAGAAAACCTGCGTGAGCAGCAGGGTAAAGAGCCTGCTGTTGAAGAAATAGCGCAAAAGATGGGTGCATCGGTCAAAACAGTGCGCAAATTGCAAAGGTATAACACTCAGATCTGTTCTGTGGATTTACCGTTGACCGACTCGGCTGACAGTACTTTGCTTGATACTTTGCCTGATAGCCGTGAGGCGGAACCAGAGCTCCTGCTACAGGAGCAAAATCTGCAGGCAAAAATTGAAACCTGGTTGGAACGTCTATCAGAAAAACAGAGGGAAGTTGTAGTTCGTCGCTTTGGTTTAAGCGGTTTTGAGAGCAGCACTCTGGAAGATGTCGGACGCGAAGTCGGTATCACACGCGAAAGAGTGCGGCAGATTCAGATTGCAGCACTCAGTAAATTACGACGCATGCTGGAACGTGAGGGTTTTTCGGTCGATTGCCTCAAGGCATAATTATCTTGAGAAATATGTGCCTTAAGGTACTTACGTTTTTGCGCAGCTGCTGTTACCGAGTTTTTTGTTTACAGGAATCAGGTCAGTAAATTCCGAAACAGTCCCGGGGATGCCTCAGGCTGGCCAGTCTCGTTCCAGATATTTGATCTTGCCCTCTGCATCTGCCCATTGTTTGGCATCTTCCAGGGCGGGCTTCATCTCCGTGATGTTCGGCCAGGCTGCAGCGAGTTCCGCATTGAGTGCAATGAACTCGACCTGATCTTCAGGCACTTCATCTTCAGCAAAGATGGCATTCACAGGACATTCTGGTTCGCACAAGGCGCAGTCGATACATTCATCTGGATTAATCACCAGCATGTTGGGGCCTTCGTAGAAACAATCCACCGGGCACACTTCTACGCAATCGGTGTGTTTGCACTTGATACAGCTGGCTCCCACCACAAAGGTCATGGTACTACTCCTGAATATTAAGCCGCTGGCGCTGATGCACAGTGGCCTTTTGTTGATAAAGACTGGAACAATTCAACTTGCTGTCCCATAAGGCCGGGCATTCTAGCAGCTTTATTCGGCTTTTCCAGTTTGCTACGACTGCGGTTTTTAGCCTTTTTTCTGCAGTTCCTTCAAGCGGTACAGAAGTTCTTGCGCTTGGCGCGGAGTCAACTGGTCAGGGTCGGTTTGTTCGAGAATATCCAGGGCAGGATGACTGGGTAATGAGGCAAAAAGGTCATTCTGGATAAGCTGCTTGACAGTGCCGAGGCCGCTTTTGAAGCCCTCATCTTTTTCGAGTTGACGCAACTTTTCGCGCGCGTGCTGAACCACCTTCCTGGGAATGCCCGCAAGCTGTGCAACCTGCAAGCCATAACTTT
>CAIYIP010000359.1 GCA_903926285.1 uncultured Gammaproteobacteria bacterium | reverse complement strand
GCCATCATGGTGGGGGCTTCATAACCTTTTACCAGGCGCTTGTAAGAGTTGGTGGATGCATTGCCGATAGCGTTTAGTGCCTTGGAGTGTTTGATGATGCCACCGATGTAGAACAGCGCGTCATCAGACAGGTTGGCATAGCCGGAACCTGCGAAAACGTTTTTGCCGTTTTTGAAGATGGACTGATGGACGTGCATGCCGTTGCCGTTGTCACCTACCATTGGTTTTGGCATGAAGGTCGCTGTTTTGCCAAAGGCATCTGCAGTGTTGTGTACGCAGTATTTCAGGGTTTGCACTTCATCAGCTTTTTTGACCAGGCTGTTGAATGCAACACCGATTTCACACTGGCCGGCAGTCGCTACTTCGTGATGATGGATTTCTACGTGCAGACCCATGTCCTGCATCGTGCCGCACATAGCGGAACGAAGGTCATGCAAGGAATCGATAGGTGGGACGGGGAAATAGCCGCCTTTGACGCGTGGACGATGACCGGAGTTGCCTTCTTCGTAATCTGCATCTGAAGACCATGCGGCTTCTTTGGAAATGATTTTCGCCATGGTGTATCCCATAGTGGTTTTGTATTTCACTTCATCAAAGATAAAAAATTCGGGTTCTGGGCCCATATAAGCGGTGTCGCCGATACCGGTGGAGACAAGATACGCTTCTGCGCGCTTGGCTATGGAGCGTGGATCGCGGTCATAACCCTGCATGGTGAGAGGTTCAAGCACGTCGCAAACGATGTTGACCTGGGCCTCTTCTGTAAACGGATCCAAGACTGCGGTGCTGTCGTCAGGCAACAGTACCATGTCGGACTCATTGATGCCTTTCCAGCCTGCAATGGATGAGCCGTCAAACATGCGGCCTTCGAAAAAGCCCGCATTCACTTCAGCCGTAGGAAAAGTGACGTGGTGCCATTTGCCTTTTGTGTCAGTAAAACGGAGGTCAACCCACTTTACATCGTTATCTTTGATCAGTTTGAGTGTCTTCTCAGACATGCTTCCTCCGCAGGGACTAGTTTGTCCAGGATCGCCTGGATATCAGTTAATTAAATGGTGAAAATTGGTTTTATTTGCTAGGGACCGGAGTATTGCGTCTTATAACCAGCAATAATCGGGGAGCAAAATATATGCCATTCGTCAGGAACTTGAAAGCCCTGTATTCAAACGATTTTCCGAAGGTGTTGCATGACGTTATGTTCGATATTGGTGCAATAATTAAATTAACGAACTTTTATGGTGCATTTGGTGCGCCAAAACGAGCCCAATGAACTATCAGATCCGCTACTCCCCAGAAACGACCACTAAAAGCCGAATTGTGCGCACGCGCTTTTGCAAGCAGCTCCGGAAAAATCTCGCCAAACTGCTCAGGATGCACCTCGGACTTGTAGACAAAGCCGCCAATGCCAACCAACCGGATGTAATCACCGTCGAGGCTAACTGGGATTTTTTGCAGCTCGTGCTGCCGGATGCGCATGACCAGTTGATACCGCAGGTTGAGAATATTCTCAGTAATACTCCCGGCATCTCGAGTTTCAACCGGGTACAGGTATATGCCCTGGGCGACTTCGAGCAAATTGTGGCTTTGACCAAGGCAGTCTATGCAGAGCGCCTGCATGGCAAAACCTTTGTTGTACGTTGTCGGCGCACGGGCAAGCATACATTTAAGTCCACGGATGTTGAGCGCTATGTTGGCGCGTGTTTGCTGCAGCAGACACAGGCGCGAGGAGTGAGCTTGCATCACGCGGAGGTAACGGTAGCCATCGAAATCCGCCAGGAGGAGCTCTTCGTTATCGAAGACAGAAAGCCCGGCATAGGAGGTTTTCCGATTGGCACCCAGAATGGAGTTATCTCTTTGCTGTCAGGCGGTTTTGATTCGGCAGTAACTTCCTATCTCGCGATGAAGCGCGGCCTGCGCACGAACTACCTCTTTTTCAATCTGGGTGGCAGGGAGCATGAAATTGCGGTGAAAGAAGTGGCGCTCTATCTGTGGCTGCGCTTTGGCGCGTCACATGCGGTCAACTTCATCACAGTGCCGTTTGAAGGCGTAGTGGGTGAGATTCTCGAAAAAGTGGAGAACTCGCAGATGGGTGTCATTTTGAAACGTATGATGCTGCGCGCAGCCACCAGAATTGCCGATGAGTTTGAAATTGATGCGCTGGTGACAGGCGAAAGTGTTGCCCAGGTCTCCAGCCAGACTCTGGTTAATCTCGCTGTTATTGATGAAGTAACGCCCAAGCTGGTATTGCGCCCGCTCTGTATGAGCGATAAGCAGGATATTGTCGATCTTGCGCGCAAAATAGGCACAGCAGAATTTTCTGCAGTGATTCCGGAGTATTGTGGTGTTATCTCGGTAAAGCCCACTACCCGTGCCAAGCGTCACAGAATAGCGCGTGAGGAGCTGCGCTTTGATATGGCTATACTGGAGAAGGCTCTCTCGGAGAAGGTGGTGCTGGACATCCGCAAGATGCAATTCGAAGAGCCTGTAATAAAAACCGCAGTGCGAGTTGTTTCAAGCTTGCAGAAGGGGGAAGTGATTATTGATATCCGCCATCCGGATGAAGAAGAGCGTCGTCCGTTGCGGCTGGCAGATAGCGAAATAGTACGAATTCCTTTTTACAAACTTAACAGTGCGTTTGCCGCTCTGGGGCAGGAGCGGAAATATCTGCTGTATTGCGACAAAGGTGTCATGAGCCAGTTGCATGCTTCCTTTCTGAACGAGCAGGCGTATACGAATGTCGGGATATACCGGCCCGATGTCGCCAAAAGCGCGGAGCTATTGGGCTAGCAGGCAGGTAACTGGGGTAATTCCGTGCAGAATTTCCCGCTATTGTCCCAAGCGGCCAAATTTGCGGCCTAAACCTCAGTACTCTCAGGTATAATGCCGCGCCTTTTAGCCCCAACCCTTTTTCTCCGCAAGGTATCTTCCGTGATTTCTAATATTCGCAACATCGCAATTATCGCGCACGTCGACCATGGCAAAACCACACTGGTTGATAAATTGCTACAGCAGTCCGGCACTCTCGGAACCCGAGGCAAGGAAGTTGAGCGCGTAATGGATTCCAACGACCAGGAAAGGGAGCGTGGAATCACCATCCTGGCCAAAAACACCGCTGTAATGTGGCACAACTACCGCATCAATATTGTGGACACTCCCGGTCACGCTGACTTTGGTGGCGAAGTGGAGCGCGTGTTGTCGATGGTGGATTCGGTTTTGCTGCTGGTTGATGCTGTTGATGGTCCCATGCCACAAACACGTTTCGTAACTTCAAAAGCTTTTGCGCGTGGCCTCAAGCCCATCGTAGTAATTAACAAAGTTGATCGTGATGGCGCTCGTCCTGACTGGGTGTTGGGTGAAGTGTTCGACCTTTTTGACCGTCTTGGCGCGACTGAAGAGCAGCTCGATTTTCCTGTCATGTATGCCTCTGCGCTCTTTGGCAAGGCTGGCGATGATCCGCTCAACCTCGAAGACAACATGGACCCACTGTTCCAGTTAGTCATCGACAAAGTGAATCCGCCCAAGGTTGATGCTGATGGCCCT
>CAIYIP010000358.1 GCA_903926285.1 uncultured Gammaproteobacteria bacterium | reverse complement strand
GTGAGCACCTGGTAGTTGACTGAAAAATTCTCGCTCAACGCTATCTGTTTGCCACAGCGAGCCTGCTTCAAGTGATCAATAAGTACGCCCTGCTGATCGGAACTTAAACCGAACCGGATTGTACATTGTCCGAGTCTGCTGGCAGGAAAGCTGTGCTGCTCGCCAAGTGGCAGAACATGCGGTATCTTTCCGCCATCTGGATTGTACGGTTGCTTATGCTTATGCTGATGCGCAGATTGATCACGATTACCAGTATTTCCCTTCTGCTTGTTCTCAAGGCAACCACTGCCAGCGCGCAGTGGCCTGCTTTTTCCACTCCTGATGTTCCGCGCACCGCCGACGGTGCGCCTGATTTTAATGCGCCCGCGCCAAGGACTCCTGAGGGTAGACCTGACTTTTCCGGCCTCTGGGAATTGTGGGCCCGCTCTGCTGCCAATCCTAATCGCGGCGCGACTGGTGGAGGTGCAGATCAACCTGCATCGGAGCCAACTCCTGGGGTTCCGCCAGCAGCGACATTCTTCGATCTCGGTGCCAATATGGAAGGCGGTCTGCCATACCAGCAGTGGGCGCGTGATCTGAGGGACCAGCGCGTAGCTGATGACATGAAGGACAATCCGGATGCCAACTGCCTGCCGATGGGTCACATGCAGCTACACATGCATCCGCAGCCGCGCAAGATTATTCAACTGCCACATCTGATTGTGATGATATGGGAAGGCAATTCGGGCTTGCGGCAAATCTTTATGGATGGCCGGCCGCTACCCGACAACGATCCCCAGCCCTGGTGGTATGGTTATTCAGTAGGTCACTGGGAAGGTGACACGCTGGTCGTGGAAACCATCGGCCTGCGCGACGATGGCTGGCTGGATGTGAATGGCAGCCCGTTTACGTCCAAGGGCAAAATCACCGAACGCTTCACGCGGGTGAATTACGGGCATATGGTTGTGGATGTCACGATTGATGATCCTTCGGTATACACTGCGCCATTCACGGTCAGGGCCGAGCACGGCATTATGCTGGATACTGATCTGATCGAATTCATCTGCAACGAAAACGAACAATCCACAGAATATTTTGATCCTTGAGGGTGGCCGCAATGTGCAACAGCTTCTGCAGTATCGTCCCGGCAATATTTCGCGCCCGCTTGCTGCTTTGTGTTTTCGGATTAACAGGCATTGCAGTAACGCCACTCACCGCAACAGCTCATCATGCCTTTGCTGCAGAGTTTGATCGCAACCAGCCTATCGAGATCACAGGCAAGGTTTCCAAAGTCGAATGGATGAATCCACATGCCCGCATCTATGTCGATGTGACTGATGCCAACGGTGAAACCGTGAACTGGAATCTCGAAATGGGCAGCCCGAATGGCCTGATGCGCCGGGGCTGGCGCCGCGATTCACTCAAGCCAGGTGATGCAATAACCATCACCGGCTGGCGCGCACGCAACAATCCGCTTGTCGGCAACATTGATGAAGTCATTATGCCCGATGGCAGTAAAATATTTGCGGATACTTCGGCCAATAATTGAGCTGCCGGCATCACAACAACTTTCGCAGTAAAACGTTCCGCAGTGGCCTATTACTCCTGATAGTAAATATCCGAAGCAAATTCGCACATGTATGATTATGCTGTTCGCTGAACAATAAAAAGAGACCTCACGTGATAGACAAGGCCCATCGACGCGTTATTTTTGCTTCTTCTCTCGGCACCGTTTTTGAGTGGTATGACTTCTACCTTTATGGCTCTCTCGCCGCGATTATCAGCAGGCAATTTTTTGCAGGCGTTAATGAAACTACCGCGTTCATTTTTGCCTTGCTCGCCTTCGCTGCAGGTTTTGCAGTACGGCCTTTTGGCGCGCTGATTTTTGGGCGGTTGGGTGATCTGATCGGGCGCAAGCATACGTTCCTGATTACGATTGTGATCATGGGCGTGTCCACCGCGCTGGTTGGTATGTTGCCGAGTTATGCATCGATTGGTGTTGCGGCGCCTGTCATTCTGGTGGGCTTGCGTTTGTTGCAAGGTCTTGCGCTTGGTGGTGAATACGGCGGCGCTGCAACTTATGTAGCCGAACATGCGCCCCCCAATAAACGCGGACTGTATACGAGTTGGATCCAGACGACAGCAACACTCGGGTTGTTTTTATCGCTGCTCGTTATTCTTGCCTGCAGAAGTATTCTGGGTGCCGAGTTTGAAGTGTGGGGCTGGCGCATACCTTTTCTTATTTCAATTCTGCTGCTTGCAGTTTCAGTTTATATCCGCATGCAGCTCAATGAATCACCAGTGTTTCTCGAAATGAAAGCCGCTGGTCGTACCTCGAAGGCGCCACTCACCGATTCGTTCGCGCGCTGGCCTAATCTTAAAATTGTCATACTCGCGCTCTTTGGCGGCACTGCGGGCCAGGCAGTGGTGTGGTACTGCGGGCAGTTTTATGCATTGTTCTTTCTGACGCAGATGCTCAAGGTCGAAGCATTCACGGCCAACATGCTGATTGCGGGCGCACTGATTATCGGCACGCCATTTTTTATTGTGTTTGGTGCGTTGTCGGACAAGATCGGCCGCAAGCGTATTGTGTTGGCAGGTTGTCTAATTGCGGCGCTTACGTATTTCCCGCTATTCAAGGCGCTGACACTGTACGCGAACCCTGCGATTGAAGCGGCGCAGACACAAAGTCCTGTTGTTGTCGTTGCTGATGCCAGTGCCTGTAAGTTCCAGTTTGATCCTGTTGGCAGAACCGTGTTCTCGGCATCGTGTGATATTGCGAAAGGTCAACTCGCGCGCGCCGGTATACCTTATGCGAATGAAGATGCACCTGGCGCGGTTGCCTACGTGCGTGTTGGCTCGCAAGTTGTAAATGCGTTTGAAGGTGGCGCGCTCACCGCAGCAGAATTCGCGACACAAAGTGCTGCGTTTGGCGCGCAATTAACAACTGCGCTGAATACTGCAGGTTATCCGGCAAGTGCGGATCCCAACGAGATCAACTACCCGATGGTGCTGCTGATTCTCACGATTCTGGTGATCTATGTGACGATGGTTTATGGCCCAATTGCGGCGTGGCTCGTCGAATTGTTTCCTGCGCGTATTCGCTACACGTCCATGTCATTGCCCTACCACATCGGCAATGGCTGGTTCGGCGGTTTTCTGCCAACCGTTTCGTTTGCGCTGGTCGCTTACACGGGAGATATCTATTATGGGCTCTGGTATCCGATTGGCATTGCGCTGATGACCGTCGTGATCGGAACGTTTTTTCTGCGCGAAACGAATGGTGCTGCCGATGTCGAATAACTCGCGTGCTGCTGGCGCTCAATGCGGCGCCAGCAGCATATAGTTACCATTATCAGGTCAGAGCAGGCGGCTTGAGCAGCGCTAACTGCGGTGAGGCGTGGAGTTCAACATCGGTTTCTGCCTGCAGCGTATGCAGCGTGATACCTTCAATCAATTCGCGCACAAACACTTTGCCGTTGATGAGATCGAGCACGGCGATGTCGGTATAGGCTGTCGTCACACACTTCAATCCTGTTAGCGGCAGATTGCAGTGTTCTACTATCTTGGCACTGCCGTCCTTTGCAAAATATTCCATCATCACGAACACTTTTTTGGCGCCGACTGCCAGATCCATCGCGCCGCCGACAGCAGGAGCCTTGCGGCCTTGCGGCAGATCCCAATTTGCAAGATCACCATTTTGGCCGACCTGGTAGGCACCCAGTACGCTGATGTCGATATGTCCGCCACGCACCATCACGAATGAATCGCAGTGATGAAAAAAACTGCCTCCTGGCAATAGCGTTACCGGAATATTGCCCGCATTCACCAGATTCATGTCCTTGATCGCTTGCGCCTGGCGCGGGCCTACGCCGAGCAGGCCGTTCTCGCTATGAAACATCACTTCGCGAGTGGCAGGGACATAGTCAGACACTGTGAGTGGCATGCCTGAGCCGAGATTCACATAAGCACCTTCAGGAATATCCTGCGCAACGCGCCATGCAATCTGCTGCCGAGTGAGATTGTTCATCAGGACTTCCTCGTGGCGACACTCGTGGCAACAACATGCTGCACAAAAATGCCAGGCGTGATCACGTGTTCGGGGTCGATGCTGCCAAGGTCCACAAGCTCATCCACCTGCGCGATGGTCACAGCCGTGCTCATCGCCATCACTGGATTGAAATTACGTGCGGCCTTGTCGTAGCTCAGATTGCCCCAGCGGTCGCCGCGTAAGGCGCGGATCAGCGCAAAGTCAGCTTTTATCGCCGGTTCAAAAATATAGGTTTCGCCGTCGAAGTCACGATGTTCCTTGCCGGCTGCCAACGGCGTACCGACGCCAGTGCGGGTATAAAAACCCGGGATGCCGGCGCCATTGCAACGAATACGTTCGGCCAGGGTGCCTTGGGGCACAATTTCAAGCGCCAGAGTGCCACTCTCGAGCAGGTCTTCGATCAGCGTGGTGCCTTCCTTACGCGAATAGGAGCAGATCAACCTGCTGATGCGGCCGTCGCGCAGCAGGTGCGACATGCCACGTTCACCGACACTTGGATTGTTGGCAATTACTGTCAAATTGCGGGTGCCTTGGACGTGCAGAGCTTCGAGCAGCTCGTCGGCAAAGCCGCAATTGATGAAACCACCGGTCAGCAAGACTGCGCCATCGGGAATCAGGCGGACGGCATCTGCAGGGGAAGCAAGGATTTTATTGATCATGTCGGAGTATCGATATTGTTCGCAGGAGCATGCCGTAGTACTCCCTGACAAGTCAATTGTGGTTTGCGTTTTTGGGTTTCGGGTTATTCCTCTCGGGGCCTATAATACTAAGTTGTTTTACCCCAATAAAAACAAGAGAGCGCAACGTGACTCAAACTCTTCCCGATTTTAGTGGCCCGGGGCCGGTACAGATGTACCAGGATTTCCTGAACCAGGGCCAGTTTCTCATCCAGCAATGCAAGGACTGCGGTCAGTTCGTGTTTTATCCGCGAGTTTTATGCAAGCACTGCGGTTCAATTGCACTCAAATGGGTTGCACCCACCGGTCGTGGTGTCGTGTATTCCACTTCGGTGGTGCGCCAGAAGCCCGAGAAGGGTGGTGACTACAACGTTGCGCTCATAGAGCTTGAGGAAGGTCCTCGCCTGCTCAGTCGTGTCATGGACGTGGATGCCGACAAGGTCAAGATCGGCATGCAGGTCAGCGCCCATATTGCAGAACTCGATGGCGTGCGGGCCGTTGTGTTCTACAACAAGGAGCAGGGGAGCAAGGAATGGTGAAGCTGCTGAAGGGTGAAGAATCATTACGTGGCGCGGCGGCAATTGTCGGCGTTGGCCTGAGTCGCTTTGGCGACCTGCGCGGCCGTAGTCACATGGAGATCATGGGCGAAGCGGTGTACCACGCGTTGGCTGATGCGGGTCTGAACATCAAAGATGTTGATGGCATCTTTGCAGCTAATTTTGTTGATCAACTTACGCCGCTCGTTGTTGCCGAATATTTTGGCATCAAGCCCGATTTTATCGACGGTTCCAACGTGGGGGGCTCGGCATTCGTGAATGCGTTGCTGTCAGCCTCTCTGGCACTCAAGCATGGCTTGTGCGAAGTTGCGCTGGTCTGTTACGGCAGCAACAATCGCAGTGGCGGCATTGTTGCCCCTGCGCATGCGCGCACTGTTGAATCAGTGTACAAGCCGCGTTATCCGATTCAGGCTTATGCACTCGCTGCTGCGCGGCACATGTATCAATACGGCACAACCCAGGAGCAGCTCGCAGAAGTCGCAGTGTCCGCCCGCAAGTGGGCGCAATTGAATCCTGCGGCAGAAATGCGCGATCCACTGACAATTGCCGATGTGCTTGCAGCGCGCCGCGTTGTTGATCCATTTGGTGTACGCGACTGCTGTCTCGTCAGCGACGGCGGCGGCGCGATGATTCTGGTCAAAGCTGAGCGTGCCAAAGATTTTCCGAAGCAGCCTGTGTATATACTCGGTGTGTCCTCGCGCACCACTCACAACATCATTTCCGAAATGCCGGATCTTACCGTGACGGCTGCAGCACAAAGTGGACCCGAAGCATTTGCGATGGCGCGTGTCAAACCTGCCGACATCGATGTGGTAGAGCTTTATGACGCGTTCACGATCAACACCATTTTATTTCTCGAAGACATGGGTTTCTGCAAAAAAGGCGAGGGTGGTGCTTTTGTTGCCAACGGCAATATTGCGCCCGGCGGTAGTTTGCCGGTCAACACTAACGGCGGTGGCCTGAGCTGTGTGCATCCGGGTATGTACGGCATTTTTCTGTTGATCGAGGCAGTGCAGCAGTTGCGTGGCGAATGCGGCGCACGGCAGATCAAAAATGCTAAATTAGCGGCGTGTAATGGCAACGGCGGATATTTGTCGAGTCAAGTGACGGCGATTCTGGGAACAGCAGAGACGCTGTAGTCAGCAAGATGAGGCAGGTGCAGGCGTAACAAGCAAGCTGTAAACAATTGCAAAAGACAAGTCACAATAAAAATAGCTTAAAGCAATGCTTTCCTTAAAACAGGGGCTTGAAAAATGAAGACTGCATTTTGTTTAAGATCGGTTCTTATGTCTGTGACTTTGAGTGGCGCGATAGTCTCGTCATCCGTTTATTCCGCCGATAGTAGCCAGCAAGGCATTCCGTACGTTCGCATTTTTTCCGACGCCGAGGGCACCTCCCACTTTGAAGACGGCATGTTTCCTGTCGCTGTCATCAAGCTGAAATCAGGTGAAGAAGCGCGTATTCATAGCGTACCTGTTGCGGGCAATGCCTCCATGCTGATGCTGGCGCCTGGCGCTTTTGAAGACTGGCATCCATCACCAGCATCACAAATGATGGTAATTATTCAGGGTGAAGCGGAAGTTGGCGCGAGCGATGGTGACATGCGTTACTTGACACCTGGCACCATCTTTGTGATGGATGACAATGTCGGCAAAGGCCACACCACCAGAACAGTCGGCGATGTGCCTCATATTGGCATGATAATTCCGAAAGTAATCAGCGAATAGACTATCAGTTTACAACACTGCCCATTTGCGTAGCAGGTTGTGATAAGTCGCAGTGAGCCC
>CAIYIP010000357.1 GCA_903926285.1 uncultured Gammaproteobacteria bacterium | reverse complement strand
ATATTGCTTGATGAGGATATATCAATGACTACTTTTGACTTTGCCCCTTTATACCGTTCAACCGTTGGTTTCGACCATCTGGCTTCGTTGCTGGATTCCGTAACGTCGAGCGAGCGTAATCAACCCGCGTATCCGCCTTATAACATCGAACTACTGGAACAGGACAAATACCGTATTACGATGGCAGTTGCAGGTTATGATGAGCAAGAAATTTCTATTACCAGCGAAAACAACACATTGACTGTTGCCGCTGCCAAAGTCGACAAGGGTAATGAGAAAAGACGCACTTACCTGCATCAGGGCATTGCGGAACGTAACTTCAAACGCCAGTTCAAATTGGCCGACCACGTGAAAGTGATAGCGGCTTCCTTGAGTAACGGTTTGCTGCATATTCAGCTGGAGCGCGAGATACCGGAAGCGATGAAACCGCGTTCTATTCCCATCAATGACAGTAACGTGCAGCCATTATTGAAATCTGCCTAATCACCATCTGTCCGTGACCACATAAACGGGGTGCATCGGCGCCCCGTTTTTTTTGCCTGGAGATCCATGTTACAGACCGGACTAAACTTGATCAGCCGCCGGAGCGTAATCGTCAGTCAAAGACAAAAGGCGCGACTTATCTCCCTCCTGTAGCCAACAATTGCAGTATGATATGAGTCGAGCGGACAGGAAATATAGTGAAAAGTAAAATAATAGTTCCAGAATTCCTGCGTGAGTTGAATGTTCACCTGCACGATCATCCACATGGCCACGCCTGGTTGAGTGCAGCGAGTGGTCTCGTCTGTACGGGTGCCAGGGCGTATGTGATTGCTGACGATGAACATCACCTGGGATGTTTTGCGCTTGGCGCGTCATTTGATGAAGATAAACTCGAGCCTTTGACATTGGTTCGCCTCTTTGCAGGTGATCTGCCAAGAGACAAGGGCAAGCGAAAAAAAGCCAAGCCTGATCTGGAGAGTTTGAGCTTGCTGCCGCCATTACCTGCATATCCCTACGGAGCATTGCTGGCCATAGGCTCGGGGTCGCGCGTGACGCGCTGCCAGGCCGTGCTGCTGCCGCTTGATCTAACAGGGGCATTGCGCGGGTCTAACGTTCGGCTTGAGCTGGAAGCTTTGTATGAACCGCTGGACGCTGGTTTCGATGGTCTGAATATTGAAGGCGCCTTTGTCACGGGCGGCCAATTTCATCTTCTGCAGCGCGGCAATAAAAGTAAAACCACCAGCGCGCGTATTACTTATCCCTGGCCTGCCATGGCTGCCTGGCTGACAGGGCAAGTGCCCCAGCCACCCACTGCAACCAGCATACAGGAACTTGATCTCGGCTGTGTGGAGGGAGTGCCACTGAGCATCACTGATGCGGCTGCGCTACCTGCGGGTTCGTGGGTATTTTGTGCTGTGGCGGAAAAAACTGACAACAGTTACCACGACGGTGCTTGTCTTGCCTCTATTATTGGCATCGTGAACTCGCACGGGGAACTTATGCAAAAGTATCGCTTGCAAGGCGCTCCCAAGGTTGAGGGCATTGCGGTAGTGAGCAAACATGAAGGGGTTGGCGGTAATCTTCAATTGTTGTTGGTAACAGATGCCGATGACCCGAACATTGCATCGCAACTTCTGCGGGTGCTCCTGCCCCTGCCATAAGACAGGGTTAAGGATCATTTCTGCTGTTGGGATTGAAGGCGCCGGCTGGAGCGACTAAAGCTGTGTGACGGGCTTTGTTGCTTCAGCGTGTTCGGTTTCTGAAGAACCAAAGAGTTTGCCAAGCTTGTTCTGCACACCAACCTGCATGTCGTCTACGAGTGTGAAGAACACCGGCACAATAAACAGACTGACTACAGTTGATACGATCAGTCCGCCCAATACCGCAACACCCATGGGTGCACGGAAACTTGGATCTCCCGCCCAGCCCATGGCCACTGGCAACATGCCCGCGCACATCGCGATTGATGTCATCACGATGGGGCGCGCGCGCTTGGCACACGAATCCATCATTGCATCAAGCCGCGTCATGCCATGTTCACGCTGTGCCATGATCGCGTATTCAACGAGCAGGATAGAATTTTTCGTCACGATGCCCATGAGCATCAACACGCCAATCAATGAATTGATCGCAAGACCATAGCCGCAAATCAGCAGCGCCACGATAGCGCCGGCAGCAGAAGGTGGCAGGGCCGAGAGGATTGTGAGAGGCTGCACGAATTTATGAAACAGCACAACGAGCACTGCGTAGATCGCAAAGATACCGATGATCATTGCAGTGGCAAAGCGGCTGAATACATCCTCGATGAACTTGGCATCACCCGTGCGTAAGAACTCAACGCCTTCAGGCAGGTTTTGCATTGCAGCAGAACTTTCCACCTGTTGCAGAATGTCACCAAGTGGCAAGCCGTTTAGGTTAGCGCTCAGTGTAATATTGCGGCTGCGATTGACGCGCGTGATTTCCGCAGGTCCAGAACCGAGCCTGACATCTGCAACGTTGATCAGTGGCACTGGACCATTGCTACCAGGGACCGACAGCAGGCTAAGCCGTTCAATATCGGTACGCGACGCATCGTTGAGCCGCACGCGGATCGGAATCTGGCGGTTGTCCAGATTGAATTTGGCAAGGCCCGTACTTACATCACCCGAGGTTGCAATACGGGTAACCTGGCTAAGCAACTCGGTCGTAACACCCAATGCTGCGGCGCGTTCAGGATCGGGACGAATCACAATTTCCGGCTTCTGTAGCGCGGCACTGCTGTTGACGGCACCGAGTCCTTCGATATTGCGCAATTCGGCTTCCACGGCATTTGCTGCATTGGCAAGATTGACAGAATCGTCACTCACCAGCGTCATTTCCAGGCGGTCTCCACCCGCACCCTGGAACTGCAGGCGGGCGCCTGCAATACCACGCAGGGCCTCGGTGGCCTTGCTTTCGAAGACCTGCTGTAATCCGGTAACTCCGGAATCCTTCTCGAGTTGAATAGTCAGAGTTGCATTGCGCACGGCGCCCGCTGATCCACCACCACCAAATCCATCACCGGCAGCACCGGCACCAATGGCGGTGTAAACACTGATCACTTCAGGCATGGCGGCAACAATTTCGCGCGCTTCCTCACTCACGGCCAGGGTTTCTTCAAGGCGTGAGCCGGGGGGTAATTCTACCGAGAGCTGGGTAAAACCATTGTCACCGGCCGGCGCAAAGCCAGTCGGAAGAAAACGGAACAACGACAGCATGGCGATCATCACCACGCTGGAGACAACCACTACCAGGCCGCGATGCTGTAGGCACCAGGCTACTTTGGCCAGATACCACTGCAATAAACGGCCTTCGCGTTCCACTTCTACGTGGGGCTTGAGGAAAAAGGCGGCCATCATCGGCGTGAGCATACGTGCGACGAGCAATGAGAACAGCACCGCAATCGCGACAGTGAAACCGAACGGACGGAAGAATTCACCCGCAATGCTGCCCATGAACGCGACAGGGATGAACACCGCGCAGATCGTGAGTGTGGTTGCAACAACTGCAAGCCCGATCTCGATTGCGGCGTCCATCGCAGCTTCGCGTGGCGTCTTGCCCATGCGCAAGTGGCGCACGATGTTTTCCACTTCCACGATGGCATCGTCGACGAGAATACCCACCACAAGCGTCAAGGCCACTAGTGTCAGAATATTGAGCGTGTAGCCAAACATAAAAATCACCCAGAAAGTCGGGATGATCGACAAGGGCAGGGCAGCGGCAGAGATCAGCGTAGCGCGCCAGTCACGCAGGAATACCCAGACCACGAGCACTGCCAGCAGCGCACCTTCCACGAGCATTTCCATGGAGGCGTCAAAAGACGTCTGGATATATTCGACGGTTGAGCTGGCTTCAGCAAACGTGATGTCGGGATATTCGAGTTTCAGGCGTTCTACGGTAGCGCGCGCATCCTTCGCCACATCAAGTGCACTGGCACCCCATGCGCGTACTACTTCGAAACCTACTACGGGCCTGCCGTTAAGTAGCGCCATTTGCCTTTGTTCGCTGGCTTGGTCGCGGACATCTGCCAATACGTCCAGGCGCACGTTGCGGCCATCTGGTAGCAGAATCGGAAGTGCCTTAAGTTCCTGTACTGAGGACAGGAGTCCCGTTGTTCTGACTGTTTGTTCCACACCACCGAGGCGGGCTTCCCCGCCCGGATATTCAGCCTGGATACGGCGCAATTGGCGCGAGACATCAGTGGCCGTAGTGCGCAGCGCCGCAAGGCGGTCGGGATCAAGATCAACACGGATTTCGCGATTCACGCCACCCACGCGATTGAAGCGACCAACACCGGGAACGGCAGTGAGCTCGCGTGCAAGATCAAGATCCACGAACCAGGACAATTCGGTATCGGTCATCTTGTCGGAGCTTACGCTCCAGGTGACCACGGGCAGGCCCGCAGTTGTTGTGCGCGAAACTATTGGCTCGTTGGCATCCTGCGGCAGGTCAGAGCGAATGCGCGTCATGGCATCGCGCACTTCATCCATCGTGTTGCTCAGGTCGATACCAAAGCGAAACTGGATGATGGTAGTGGAAGCACCTTCACTGACGGTGGAGCGTAATTCTTCGATACCTGCGAGCGTCGCTACGGCATCTTCAACCTTGCGTGTAACCTCCGATTCCATTTGTGATGGCGCCACACCGGAATAACCGACGGTTACAACGATCGCAGGAAATTCGATGTCAGGACGGTCGAGCACACCGAGTTTCGGAAAACTGACAATACCCGCCACGGTCAAGGCAATAAACATCATGATGACCGGAACAGGATTGCGGATGGACCACGTGACGAAATTCATTTCAATTTGCCTCTACGACATTAACGAGATCGCCATCCTTCAGAAAGCCAGCACCTTTGGTGACGATATTCTCGCCAATCTTCAGACCACTGATCACTTCAATGCTGTTGTTCTGGATGACTCCTGTTTCAATCATCTGCCGGCGCACGCGGCGGTTGGACTCGACCACAAAAACATAATTGTAGCCATCACTGCTGACGAGGCTTGTAAGTGGAATGAGTTGTGCGGCACTTGCGGTGAATTCAATCTTGCCGCGCGCGAACATGCCAGGACGCAGCGCATTGTCACTGGGTACATCCACATACACGAGTCCGTTATGGGTATTGCTGTCTACTGTTGGTGACACCGCGCGGATAGTACCCATATGTTCGCGGCCATCGACGGAAGT
>CAIYIP010000356.1 GCA_903926285.1 uncultured Gammaproteobacteria bacterium | reverse complement strand
CTTCTGCGCGGCGGCCTCAATGCCGTGCTGCAGGAAAACGAAGATGGCATCGACAACCCGATTTTTGCACTGCTGTCCGCGTACGGCATGGTAGACGATGAACGCAGCCTTGATGAGCGCCTGCGCGCGACCGTGACCCTCGAACAAGAACCCTTTGGCCTCGCCGCTAATCTACGCAGTCTGAACCACATCGCATTCACCTTGCGCGACAGGCTTTCGCTGGATCACTGGCGCACCGTCACCCAGCTGACACGCGACCCCGCCTACAATCGCAAGGTGGATCTTTCGAAAGCATTGAACTTGCTCGACAACACTATTGTCAGCATGACGACCCTCGCGGGTTTTGCACTCGACAGCATGACACGCGATGCCGGCTTCCAGTTTTTGTCTATAGGCCGGCGCCTCGAACGCCTCGCGTTTCTGACGCGCGTCATAGACGTTGCCTGCAACCAGGGCCGCAATTCCGGTTTGACCTGGCTGCTTGAACTGTGTGATTCGGTGATTACATATCGCTCACGTTACATGTCCCAACCTGAATGGTTACCCGTGCTGGACTTGCTGATTCGCGACAAAACCAATCCAAGGGCACTGATGTTCCAGGTCAAAGGCATTTACGATTATTTGAGCAAGCTGGAAGAAGGCCATGGCCCCGCTGGTCGCGAACTGTTGCTGCCGGGCATAAACTTGCTGGACTCACTCGATGTTGATACCGAATTTAATCCCGACAGTCCGCGTTTGCAGGAAACGATGTACGAACTAAACAGCGCCTGTTTTGCCTTGAGCGATCGACTTACCCGGCAGTTTTTCAATAACCCCGGGGCTAAGGGCGAATGGAGCGCAACATGGCGTTGATGGGAGCAACACAGCGGTATCAGATCAGCCACGAAACCACTTACGTATATTCGACGATGGTTACGAGCGGCCATCATTTTGCGCACTTGTCGCCGCGCGACACGGAATTCCAGAAAGTAATCTCCCACGCTCTTGACGTGCAACCCCCACCAACAGAAACGAGCAATATCGTCGATTATTACGGCAATAATTCCGTGCGTTTTCTGATCACCCGGCAACACGAGAAGCTTGTTGTAACTGGTAATTCGATAATTGATGTAATGGCAAAGGATTTTCCCGACACGCAGCTGAACGTACCGTGGGAAACTGCGTTGAACAAGTCGCTGTACACAGTTGAGCCCAACGGAGTTGCAGAAATGCGCCTATCCTCTCCACATGTGGAGTGCCTGCCCCAGACTCGTGAATACGCCGAACGCTTTTTTACGCCCGGACGCCCCTGGCTCGAAGCTGTGCTGGATCTCACCCGGCATATTCGTCAGGAGTTCGCCTACGACACAGAAGCAACAACCATTTCGACTCCTGTTGCAGAAGTGTTTCTCAACAAACGCGGCGTGTGCCAGGACTTTGCCAATCTCATGCTGAGTTGTTTGCGCTCGCTGAAACTGCCGGCGCGATACGTGAGTGGTTACATCCTCAATGAACCGCCTCCGGGTGTTGAAAAACTGATTGGTAGCGATGCCTCACATGCCTGGATAGAAACCTGGCTGCCGGGAACAGGGTGGATCGGGTTTGATCCTACCAACGGCAAATTAGCCAACATTGAATTTATCATCGTGGCATGGGGTCGCGATTTTATGGATGTCACACCCTTACGTGGTGTAGTGCTTGGTGGGGGAGAGCACAAGCTGGAAGTCAGGGTTACTGTTACGCCTGTTGATTCGTCTGCCATCAAATAAAAAAAAGCCTGCTTATTGCTAAACAGGCTTTCCATTTTTTTCAAGAAACTCGCTCAGGGCTTCAGATATTTTTCGAGCAGATCCGCGTCAAGCAAATCGGTGTAATAACCTGCGGGGTCACATGATTCCTGTTCGGACACATCAAGATTGGCTTCACGTGCAGAACCCCGTACGCGCGTCAGCGGCTGGGTGTACAAAGGATCGAAGATAGTCATCGTACGATCCATAGCCAGATGGTCATCCTGGAAAACATAACGCTCAACGGTACGTGTGCCTTCACCTGACATCGGCAGGCCCGAACCATCCAGCCAGCCCGGCAACAGGTGCGTGGTTTCTATTACCAGATCATTGCCTTCCCAGTGTCCTACTGAATAACCATTGGCAGTCGGCACTGTATATTCAGGCGGTGTGCGGCCATCCATCCAAATGTGGCGGACAGCATTGTGTTCGACATACGTGAACACATACTCATCACCTGCATCATAAATATCCATATTGTAGGGGTTACCAAAGAGGCGCGGCAGCCCCAGCGCGATGCAGCGCAAAGCTGGATCATCATATTTAGTGTTGGCTTCCCGCAAGATACGCCCTTCTTCTGTGTAAGGAGTTGGCTTGGGTTCAAGATCGTCTACGGTTGTACGAAACTTGTAGCTATTACGCCAGGGGCCGCTGATATCGAACGGATGATCCGGATTGATCTGCGCACGCGCATAGTTAATATCCGGACTCGCGTTTACGGCATTGCGATCCACTCGCGGAGCATCAGCGGTAATGGCAGCGGCGCCAAATTTGCGTCCATTTGCCACTTCGATACCGGTACCCGTTATCTTTTTGGCATTGTTACGTCCCAGCGTCCCGGTAACACTCACGGTATCACCGACCTTGATACTGTCAGCCAACCAGCCTTGCGGGCGTAATGCGGTAACACTGCCTACCTGAATTTCCCAATCCTCCACCGTACCGTCTGCTGCCGTCACGGCAACACGGTAACGCACGTGCGGATTGCTGAAGCGTACTTCGGTGATAACACCCGTCAGTTCACCTGGCGCATTGGCATCGAATTCTGCCGCAAACGAGTGATGGGCCTGGACCTGGGTTGTTCCAGCAGCAAGGCACAGGGCCAAGGCTGTTGAAGAGAATATACTGCCAACTAAATTACGCATTTTTCACCTCACTTTATTAATTGTTATGGCTGAATTTCTATTTCGTCAATACTTCTGCAATCACCCAACACCACGAATGAAAGGAGTGATGGTCTCCATGGCCCTTCCCGCAATAATAAATGGATCCGTGTTGCGCACTGTCATGTCAAAGAGTTCCAGCGAGAGCGCACGGTTGTAACCTTTCTCGACAAGCTTGTTGAGAATACGCTGCAGCGGAGCAATACCTTCACCCGGAAACGCACGGTCTTTTTGTTCTGCAACTTCAACGAGTGGAGAGAGTGGTGTATCGGCAAAATGGACATGATGAATTTCGCCGTTATTGATCAAGTCGAGATCTTCAAACTTACTCGTCCCTGCCCAGAAGTGATACAGGTCGATCATGAATTTCAGATGCGGATGATTAACCGCTCGCACAACACTCAGACTACTGCGCACATTGCCAATCAGCCGTGAATTGCGCGTAAATTCGACCATCAGCGCGACGTTATGCGGCTTGGCAATTTCGGCTGCTTGATGCAGGTTTTCGTAAACCTTGTCGTAATCGGCAAGTGTGTGAGGTTGATTGGCGGCCGAAGGAATCACCATACGATCGGCACCCAGCGATTCGGCCATTACCACTTTCCACTTCAGCTCCTCAACAGCAGCGGCGCGCTGCTCGCTCGTTTCTTCAAGCTGCAATTGATTGGTGGATGAATAGGCTTTCAAGCCAAGGTCGTCCATTAATTTGCGTGCAGATCCTGCGCCATTTGTCATTTCATATTCACGTGCCTTGAGCAGATCGGGTTCGGCCGCCTTGATGCCGGCCCGAGCCCAGCCTTCCATGCAGGTGCGAAAATCAGCGCCGCTGGAAGTTATGCCGTGCATACACACAATCAGCCCCGATGAATCTGCGGCGCGAGCCTTGGGCAAACTTGCAGCACCCGCAGCCAGTGCAGTTACTCCTGCGGATACGGTCATAAAGTCTCTTCTGTTGATGCCCGACATAATGCTCCCCTCGATAGTTAAATTCATGCTCGTATCAAGCGCATCTCTTGTGCGCCCTATTCTTATAGTGATTGTGGAAATGTTTATATGCCGGACCATCAAACAATGATTCCCATCCTCCGCATTCTAGCCTGCCTGCTTGCCAACGGGCTATCCACTTCGAAGGCAAGAATTTACTCCCCAGCAAGGCAGCTCGAGAAGAGCTAAATCCTTTATCGGACTGATGACGTCGCCTGACTCTTTTGCGCAACTCGCGTCTTAGGCACAAAAGTTGCTTTTACAGAATGTAAACCATAGCTTCAGAGAACCGCATGCTCAACCAGCCAGGCAGTGTTGCTTCCCTTCCCCAGGGCGCCCGCTCGGATGTCGTCACTGCCATACGGCAGGCGAGCGCAGAGACTGGTGTCGATTTTTCCTATCTGATGCAAAAGGCCTCAGCCGAAAGCAGTTTGAATCCCCAGGCGCAGGCGGCAACGTCTTCTGCGCGCGGCCTCTTTCAATTCATTGATCAAACCTGGATCGAAACCCTTGATCGCCATGGTGATGCTCATGGCCTGGGCAAGGCAACTGCCGCAATTACGCGTGACAGCAAAGGTGAGCTTGAGGTGAAAGATCCAGAATTTCGCCGGGAAATACTCGCTATGCGCGACAATCCTCGCATTGCAGCGATGATGGCGGCCGAGCTCGCAAAAGATAATCAGACAAGCCTTGAACAAAGTCTCGGTCGCAAGGTTGGCAATGCCGAGATGTACATGGCGCATTTTCTGGGAGCCGGTGGAGCTACGAGATTTCTGGCGACACTTGATGATAATCCTCATCTCAAGGCAGAAAACATTGTCCCGGCGGCGGCTCACGCAAACCAGTCCATGTTCTACAAAAATGGCAAATCGCTGACGGTCAACCAGGTGTATGCGCATTTCGCGGAGAAGTTTGGCGAGACTACACCCGAGAGTGTACCGATAATTCCGGCGGCAAAAGCGGCAACTATTGCCGCTGTGGATGCGTATATTGCCACTCATGATCCTGTAAACGTTATTGCTGCTACAGAGGCTGCAGCGGCGACTATCGCTGGCTCCGGCGATCGTCACACAACGTTCAAAGTAGAAGGCCTTTCAATCAAGACACCGTTCCAGACCCTACCGCTTTTTGCTCTTGCTATTCTTGAGGCATTGAGTATTCCTGGTGATACCCCGACTGAAAAAGCCCAGCAGCAAGAGACACTAAAGCATCGTAATACCGCCTGATTCGCTGCACTCTGTTAAGGCGCCGAGTATTAGCCGAATATTCAGTAGTATTCCCTGCAAGCTTATAGTCT
>CAIYIP010000355.1 GCA_903926285.1 uncultured Gammaproteobacteria bacterium | reverse complement strand
TACTCACCTGCCTTGATCTGGTTGCCCTGCCCTTTCAGGCGTGCATAAATCCTGAGATCACCGCCAGACTCAAGCACCTCTTTTTCATCAAGCTGTGTAATTATGTCGCGAAAAGTACTACCACTGCCCACTTCCAGAATGTAGGGTTCACTAATGTTCAGCGGTTGATGTATATGTTGATAAAAAAGTACTACTCGTGCCAACAGGACTGCCGCGAGTAAACCCGCGCCAGACAATATGTATAACAGGGACTTATTCACTGGCTAACGCCTTGTTAAAAATCGACTGAGCCGTCACGGTATTGGGGCCAGTTTTATAAAGTCTCTCGAAGCCATCGGATATCAAATGTCGTAATGGCCATACACCAAATATACTATTACAAAAAAATACTTCATCGGCTGAACACAGCTGCTCAAGGTTGAATTTGCCTGCATGAACTTTGGCACCGAAATGTTGTAGTAATATTTGGCGCATGACACCGGCAATGCCGCATGTTGCCAGAGAGTCAGTCATCAGATGCCCATTGTTGACGATGAAAATATTACTCTTGGTACCTTCTACCACATTGCTTTCCAGATCAAGCATGATGCCTTCCTGACAAGTTTCATCCGGCCATTCTGCGGATGCCAGCACCTGTTCCAGTCTATTGAGATGTTTTAGACCAGCAAGAGTGGGTTGAGAACTTAATTTTTGCTTGCAAACAAATGCCTTGATGCCCATTTCAGGATAAAGCTGAATATCAGCTGGCAAGGAGTGGACTGTAATGATGCGGGATGAAGCATTGGCGACACCGGGACGATAACCACGCCCACTGCTGCCACGCGTAACAATGAGTTTTAATATTTCAGCTTGAGCGCTGCGCATCTGTAATGCTGATGTTAACTCGGATCTTACCTGATCCAGTTCAAGGTCTATCCCAAGACGTTCACATCCCGCGTGCAGGCGTTGAAGGTGCAATTCTTCAAAGAGTAGCTTGCCAGAGGCGATGCGAAAAGTTTCAAAGACACCATCTCCGTAAGCCAGACCTCGATCTGATACGGAAACAGAGGTGGCTGGTTTTCCATTGATCAACACGGATCAGCAACCTCCAATAGGGCAGCGTTCTGCTTTAGATACGGCGGAAAACCAGAGATCCATTGGTTCCACCGAAACCGAAGGAATTACTGACCACCACGTCCATGGCCATTTTGCGGGCATGATGAGGAATATAGTCCAGATCACAGCCTTCGCCAGGTTTGTCGAGATTTATAGTTGGTGGTGCTATCTGCTCTTTTAAGGCCAGTACACTGAAAATAGCTTCCACTGCACCAGATGCACCGAGTAGGTGACCAATCATTGATTTTGTTGAACTGACAGCAACTTTATCTGCATATGAGCCAAATACCTTGCGGATAGCAAGGGACTCAGCCTTGTCACCAGCCTGGGTAGACGTGCCGTGGGCATTGATGTATTGCACATCAGCTGGATCAACACCTGCATCACGCAGGGCATTCTGCATGCAGGCTGCAGCTCCTCTGCCATCCTCAGGCGGAGATGTGATGTGAAAAGCGTCGCCACTCATCCCAAAACCCACTACTTCGGCATAAATTTGTGCTCCACGTTTACGGGCGGCCTCATACTCCTCCAGAACAAGCATTCCAGCGCCATCGCTCAACACGAAGCCATCCCTGTCGGCATCCCAGGGTCTGCTCGCGGCAACAGGATCGTTGTTCCTGGTGGAAAGTGCTCGAGCTGCGCAAAAGCCTCCCAGACCTACAGGAGACGTGGCCATTTCAGAACCGCCGACAATCATGGCATCAGCATCGCCGTAAGCAATCAAACGCGTTGCAATGCCAATATTATGAGTGCCAGTACTGCATGCCGTGGTGATAGCCAGATTCGGGCCCTGAAAATTGAACATAATTGAGAGTGTGCCTGAGATCATGTTGATAATTGAGCCAGGTACAAAAAATGGCGAAATTTTACGCGGGCCAGTCGAATCGATTGTGCGCAGCGCATCTTCAATTGAGGTAATGCCTCCGATGCCTGAGCCTGCTGCGACTCCAATTCGGAGGGGATCATAATTGGCATCCTGCAATCCTGCATCGCGTACGGCCTGAATACCTGCGACAAGACCATAGTGCAGGAATTTATCGATACGGCGAGCTTCCTTTAAAGGAATATATTCAGTTACATCGAAATTACGAATGGAACCGCCGAAGCGGGTAGTAAAAGCAGAAACGTCAAAATGTTCTATAGCAGAAATTCCACTTTTGCCTTCACACAAACCTTGCCAGGTTGAAGCGATTGTATTGCCCAGGGGAGTGACTGCCCCGATTCCCGTAATTACCACTCTTCTTCTGGACAAACCACTACCCTCCACAACTGCGCTAATTAGTAATGTTCCTATACATGCAATAAAAAAGCTACTCAGGGTCACCCGGAGTAGCTTTGTATAAGACTTTGCTGATCACTATGGTTTGGTTCTTGCCTCATTGAAGGCTGACGGCAGAAACCAAATGGCTGGATCAAAACAGATACGGTATTACTGATGACTGTTTATATAGTCAATTGCCAGTTGAACTGTAGTGATTTTTTCCGCTTCTTCGTCTGGAATTTCAGT
>CAIYIP010000354.1 GCA_903926285.1 uncultured Gammaproteobacteria bacterium | reverse complement strand
GCCACGGCGATAAACAGGTCAGCCTCAAGCCGTTCAACGGCTTTAAAGTCGCGTACACACTGTTGTATGACCATCCCGTGCATCGCAAGTACACCAAACATGCCTGTATTGATTTTTCGAGCACATCGTTCGTGAAGGAAGTCAGCCGGGCCCGTACCTTTGGTTTCATGCACGAGTTCGAAGAGTTGCGCACGCGCAATCTGGCGCTCGGCGCGAGCATGGATAACGCCATTGCTGTTGGCGACTATCGGGTACTGAATGAAGACGGCCTGCGTTACGAAGACGAATTCGTCAAACACAAGATTCTGGATTCGATTGGTGATCTTTACCTGCTAGGCAAGACCCTGATCGGCGAGTTCAGTGGCTACAAATCCGGCCATGCGCTCAACAATGCTTTGCTGCGCAAGTTGTTGGCCAGTCGCGATTGCTGGGAAATCGTCACTTTTGAAGAAGAGTCCGAAGCGCCCATCTCCTACATGCGTCCGGCTTTTGCAGGCTAAGCCCCTTTTCTGCTATCTTCACAGCTCCGCTCTTCCAGGGGCAGCAGGCTTCCAGGCCTTTTGGAAGTAACCCCGAAAAGTATTACTCAAGCAGCAAGTCATTAAGCCATGAAAATTCAGCTCATAGACTCCCGACCGGGGGTTGTGAAAGCAATTATCCTCAAGGAATGGATGCGGATAGGTCTTAGCATCTGCCTGCTTGGCTTGCCTGTGATCCTGGGTTATTTCAGCCTCCAGTTAGCAGAAGCCCGTAATGCAGAGTTCGCCAAAAACTCACCAATACCTGCTTTGGGTGGTGAGTTTGATTTTGCCGAACAGGCTACAACAGTGGTGGAGGCCACGACCCTCGAAGGGCAGTCATACACAGTCCGGCCTCCCACGCGGGAATCAAATGCAAGCGACAGCCGGGGCTGGCAGCGGGCGAAACAAAACGAATTCCGCGATGGCCCGGCAACAACCAAACATCAAGGGCTGGCCTTATTCGCAAAATACGGCGATGCGCTGAAAAAAGGGCAACTGGTCGCTCTTGCCGCAGCAACTGGTTTCATTTCAGCGTCCTTTCCCGATTTTGCCCTTCATAAAAACGGCCGGGTTATTGATCCAGCTTCATACATCCACAGCACTATCCGTTGATCCAGCACTCTGGCATTGAGCCATTTTCCTCTTGTAGCGGGCAGAATTGCCCCAATATTTGCGCAAGTTTCCATGGCAAATAACCTCTTACAGTAGTTAACCGGATAGAAAGTTTATGTCTTTTTTGGCCAAAATTTTTGGAAGTAAAAACCAGCGTGAAATCAGAGGCCTGGGTAAGACGGTCGAGCAGATCAATAGTTTCGAAGCCAGCCTCAAAACCCTGTCGGACGCAGAGCTGAAAGGCAAAACTGCTGAATTCAAGGCGCGGCTCGCCGCAAATCCCGATCTTGATTTGATCCTACCTGAAGCTTTTGCTGTCGTGCGTGAAGCAGGTGTGCGTGTCATGGGCATGCGCCATTTTGATGTGCAGATGATCGGTGGCATGGTGTTGCACAATGGCAAGATTGCTGAGATGCGCACGGGTGAAGGTAAAACCCTCGTTGCCACCTTGCCTGCCTATCTCAATGCGCTGTCAGGCAAAGGCGTGCACTTGGTGACCGTTAACGATTACCTCGCACGCCGGGATGCCAACTGGATGCGTCCGTTGTATGAATTTCTGGGCTTGTCTGTGGGCATAGTTGTGCCCGGACAGGATGGCAATGAAAAACGTGCCGCCTATGCCTCGGATATCACGTACGGTACCAACAACGAATACGGTTTCGACTATCTGCGCGACAACATGGCGTTTCGCCTGCAGGACAAATTCCAGCGCCAGCTCAACTTTGCCATTGTCGACGAAGTCGATTCCATCCTGATTGACGAAGCTCGCACACCGCTCATTATTTCCGGCGCGGTACAGAATTCCTCGAAGCGCTACCAGGAGATTAATGCCCTGGTACCTCTGCTCACTAAAGGTGAAAAGCAACCGGAAAAATCCCAGCTAGAGCGCCAGGCTGAAGGTTACATAGCCCCTGACTATGACTTTATCGTTGATGAAAAAATGCGCCAGGTGGAAATTACCGACCCAGGCCATGAAAAGATTGAAAAGATCCTGGCCAGCCGTGGCATGTTGAACCCCGGTGAATCCCTGTATTCGACCGCTAACCTGACCTTGCTGCATCAACTGCAATCTGCCTTGCGCGCTCATTACCTCTACCACAATGAAGTCGAATACATCGTGGAAAACCAGCAGGTGGTATTGATCGACGAACATACCGGCCGCACGATGCCGGGCCGACGCTTGTCTGAAGGTTTGCACCAGGCAATCGAAGCCAAGGAAAACGTGCCCATCCAGAATGAAAGCCAGACGCTGGCATCCACTACTTTCCAGAATTATTTCCGCCTGTACGACAAGCTCTCCGGCATGACCGGCACAGCCGATACCGAAGCGTATGAATTTCATCAGATCTACGGGCTTGATGTAGTTGTGATTCCGACGAACAAAACGATGGTGAGGATCGACGACAACGACCTCGTTTATCTGAGCACGCAGGAAAAATACACCGCGATACTCAGCGACATCAAACAGTTCAGGGACAAGGGTGCGCCCGTGCTCGTGGGTACCGCGAGTGTTGAAACGTCCGAGACACTGTCCAGATTTCTGACCAAGGAAAAAATCAAACACAACGTATTGAATGCCAAGTACCACGCACAGGAAGCCGAAATTATTGCTGAAGCCGGCAGGCCAGGCACAGTAACCATCGCCACCAACATGGCAGGTCGCGGTACCGACATCGTCTTGGGCGGTCGCTGGGAATCGGAAATTTCGGCGCTCACCGATCCGACTCCGGAACAGAAAGCCGCCATCAAGGAAGCGTGGAGCAAGCGCAATGAGCAGGTGCTCGCATCCGGTGGCTTGCACATCATTGGTACGGAACGGCATGAATCACGGCGCATCGATAATCAGCTGCGTGGTCGCGCGGGTCGTCAGGGTGACCCCGGCTATTCAAGATTCTATCTGTCACTCGAAGACAACCTGATGCGACTGTTTGCTTCCGAAAAAGTCGGCAACATGATGCGTCGCATGGGCATGGAGGAGGGTGAAGCCATTGAGCATCGCATCGTCACGAACTCGATCGAGAAGGCGCAGCGCAAAGTCGAAGGCCGCAATTTTGATATTCGCAAACAATTGCTCGAATACGACGACGTCGCAAATGAACAGCGCAAGATCATTTACCAGCGTCGCAATGAGCTTATGGAACTCGAAGATATTTCGGAAGTGATCAGTTCCATGCGTATTACCGTCGTGAATGACTTCATCAGCAATTACATTCCTCCTGGAAGTATTGATGATCAATGGGATATTACTGGCCTGGAACAGGGCCTGGCAGCTGACTTCGGTGTGAAGTTGTCCGTGCAGGATTGGCTGAAGGCTGACAAGAATCTGTTTGAAGAACCACTGCGCGCAAGAATCGTTGCTGCAGTCCAAGCAGAATACGAAGCTAAGTGCCAGACTGTTGGTCCGAACATGCGTGCGTTTGAAAAGCAGATTACGCTGCAGATTCTCGATACGTTCTGGAAAGAACATCTTGGCCAGATGGAAAGCCTGCGCCAGGGCATAGGCTTGCGTGGCTACGGCGGCAAAAATCCGAAGCAGGAATACAAGCGCGAGGCTTTCACACTGTTTGAGGAATTGCTGAAAAACATCCAGTTTGAAGTCATCAAATTCCTGAGCCTCGTACGCATCCGCCAGGAAGAAGCTATCGACTCGATTGAAAAACAGCGCGTAGAAGAAGCGGCAAAGACTCTGCAGAAACCTGTACACCAAAGCGAGCCTGCGGCCGCCGCACCTCCAACCACAGCAGTTCCGGTTGCTCCACCATTCAAAACCCCATTCACAAGACCTGGGGTGAAAGTTGGCCGCAATGATCCCTGTCCGTGTGGGTCAGGAGAAAAGTTCAAACAGTGTCACGGCAAACTGGAATGACATGTGCTGGTTGTTGCTTGTGCCAGTAACAACCTGGCGTTGCTTAGGAATAAAACTATGGCTGTGGGTAGTGGGGATTACGGAGTTCTGCATGAGGTTGCAGGAATAAGGATGGCAGCGGTGTCTGCGGGCATCAAGAAACCTGGTCGTCTGGATGTAGTGCTGTTCGAGCTCGCTGTGGATACGATAACTGCCGGTGTATTTACCACCAATGCATTTTGTGCGGCTCCAGTTACTTTGTGCAAAAATCATCTTGCTCGCGCCATGCCGCGTTATTTCCTGATCAATACCGGCAACGCTAATGCAGGTACAGGAACTCCGGGTATGCAGGCAGCAGAACAATGCTGTCAGGCATTGGCAACGGCAGCGGCAATAGACATAGACCAGATCCTGCCATTTTCCACAGGTGTTATCGGTGAATTGCTGCCAGCAGCAAAAATAACCGCAGTAGTGCCCGCGGCGCTTGCAGCACTTGATAACAACAAGTGGGATGAAGTCGCGCGCGGCATCATGACCACGGATACCCGACCCAAGGCGAGTTCGCGCCAGCTTACGCTGGATGGCAAGACTGTCACTATCACTGGCATAGCCAAAGGTGCGGGTATGATCAAGCCCGACATGGCAACCATGCTGGGTTATATTTTTACTGATGCAGGTTTATCGATTGCCGGAGCGAATGCGGCAGTCAGGGCTGCTGCAGATAAGTCATTCAATCGCATCACCATCGATGGTGACACATCCACGAACGACAGTTGCATGCTGGTGGCAACCGGTCTTAGTGGCGTGAATATCAGTGCCCTGAATGAAGCTAAGCAGTTGTTGTTTCACAATGTGCTTACGGAAGTTTTCGTTGATCTCGCAACCGCGATTGTCAGGGACGGCGAAGGTGCCACCAAGTTTGTCACTGTGAGCGTAGAGGGTGGTGCGAGTACTAAAGAATGTTTGCAGGTGGGTTACGCGATTGCTGAGTCGCCACTGGTAAAAACGGCTTTGTTTGCCTCCGATCCCAACTGGGGCCGTATTCTTGCCGCTGTCGGACGCGCAGGTGTGCTCGAGCTGGATGTGCAGAAAATCGAAATCTGGCTCAATGATGTTTGCATCGTGCGCAGTGGTGCGCGTGCCGAATCCTATCAAGAGGCCGCTGGCCAGGCCGTATTGGCGCAGGAAGAGTTCACCATTACGGTAAAACTCGCGCGCGGCAAACATGCAGAGAAACTCTGGACCTGCGACTTCTCCCACGACTACGTCACCATCAACGCCGAGTATCGTACCTGAGCATGCCACAGTATATTCATGTGGCGGCCGGCGTTATTCTCAATGCGCAGCGTGAAGTCCTGCTTGCACTGCGCCCGCGCGACAAACATCAGGGCGGGTTATGGGAATTTCCCGGCGGCAAGGTCGAAGCCGGTGAAACCGTGCAACAGGCCTTGGCCAGGGAGCTGCTTGAGGAAATTAACCTGACCGTTCTGGAATCATCAAGGCTCCTGTTTGTCGACCACGACTATGGCGACAAGCAGGTGACGCTTGAAGTGCTGCTCGTCACGCAACACAGTGGTATTCCGGAAGGACGTGAGGGGCAGACGATTACATGGGTTCATATCGATAACCTGCACTCGTATGCTTTTCCGGAAGCGAACACCCCCATCGTCAGGGCCTTGCAGGAATACCAATTCCCATCACATCTCGAATACGAATCACCAGCGACTTAACAACCGCAGCAAATCACCCACTCTGCTTGAATAACCCCATTCGTAGTCGCACCAGTTCAGCTATAGTGAAGCCAGTAAAGTGAAGGCACTCGGGAAAGGATTTCCCCATGTCACACGCAAAGGACACCCTTTAGCCTGCATGCCGCAGTTGCCACCCAGGCGCACGAGCGCCAGAAGCTGGAACCCATCTGTCGCTGCATTGCCAGGCCCACTGTTTCCGAGCAGCGGCTGAAGCGGGTGTTCAGTATCGAGACAGAGGTGTGCCGCCATTGCCAAGGGCCGGTGAAGATCATTGCCTGAATAGAAGACCCAGCGGTGATTGACAAGATACCGGGATACCGGAGGCGAAAAGCAGTATCGAGCCAAACTGAAGTGCCACTGCGTCCAATGGTCAGAGCACCGCCGATGTCGGAATAGAGGCTTTATGCTTCCTATGCTCAGCATCGACGAGCACCACCACATGCACCGCCAGATCGGTTCGCTGTGCGATCGTTTCGGTGCCCAGCTGCTCCCGCAGTAAGAAGGCAACTGCATCTGCCGGTGCTTTAGCGGTGGAGCACATCCGGAGTTCTTGCAATCCTCAATCGCCAAGCAGTTCACGCCGCAGCCGCAAGCTGTCTTCTGTCGTGAGCCAACCGCTAGTCACCAGCGACTCCAGGGCTGCTTCCACGCGCTCTGCATAAGCATCTGCTGTGCCATACAGGGTTTCGAGCATGGACCAGGCAAAGGGCTCCCTGCGGCCGAGGTTGTTGCAAACGGCAGTGCCGGGGCTGTGAACCTGGTAGCGTGCGATGGGCACATCCAGATAGACACTGCGCACACCGCCCAGCGCGTTGCCGTACGCATCGGTGGCGAAGACCGGGTCCGCCCCCGCAGTTTCCGCAAGTTGCAGCCATGGGGCACGGGGCGCTGGTACGCCGCGTTCCACCCAGCCCCGCATGGCCGCAAAGGCGGCATTCATCGTGTAGCGCATCACCAGAAAGTCGAGCAGATCGATGTCCGGTGTGCAGGCGTAGGCCATCGGCCAGTTAGCAATGTAGCCGGGTTGTCCGGTGGCCACCTGGTCTGCGAGCACCGGCATGTGTTGATAGAAGATTCGATCCATGTGCGGCGCGCCGGCCACTTCCCACAGCCGGTAGGCATCGCCGGCTGCATCGCTGTCTTCGCGGCGTACACCGAGGGTTTCGAGCGCATCGCCTTCTGCGGTCACGCGCATCACCGGTACGCCGGCGTTGCGGACAATGCGCCTGGAATCACCCTCGGCGGGGGCTGCCACGCAGGTCCTGATGCGGTCCACCGGAGCGTATTCGGTCTTGATGACGAAACCGTCGTATGGCGTAGTGCCATCGGCCAGCCGCGCAGTCTTGTGTATGGTGTTCGCGTAGGTCATGAACTCGCGTGTATGGGTTGTGCCATACACGAACCGTGCAGGGCTCGCGCCCAGCGGGCCAGCAGTGCTTTTGAGCAGTGCCGCCACCTGCGACATCAGGTCGTAGCGGAGCCCTTCTTCGCCGAGCAACGCAGCAGGCGTCGGCTCACAGGCCGGTCCGGGCCGGGCCGGCGCGAAGCCGACCGCTGCATAGCGCGGCGGATCGAAACGGCGCAGCGATTCCAGCGCTGCGGCCGTATGGGTGACACCAATCCAGGCATGGCCCTGTTCCACGAAATGCTCGAATGACAGTGGCCAGATGAAAGCCCAGTCGTAGTCACGGGCATTATTGAAGGTTTCGACAATCGCAGTGCCGCTGAACTGGGCCGGATCGGCCGGGCGGCGCACCAGGATGCGGGTCGTATAGGGTTGGCCGGTGGTCAGCACCGACAGTGAGCCATCGGCGGCCCAGTCGTAGACCTGGGCATTGCCGCTGACGAGGAATTCCTCCTCGACATAGCCGAGCTCTGCCAGGTCCATCGGCAACTGGTTGTAGGCGGCTGCATTCAAGGGGTGGCTGGAGTCCGTGACCGGCAGCGGCCCGGACCAGGCGGGTTCAGGCACAACCTGTGCAGGCACCTGCGAGGCAGCTAGCAGGCCAGCGCAAAAAAGTATCCAGGAACCCCGGGTGATGCTGTTCGGCATGGCTATGCTCCGTTATTTTTGAACGGAGCATAGCAGGACAGCCGTGCAACCGGGTAGCGTCCGGCTAGCGCCGGCTCTCGCAGCTGAAATTTTCGCTGCGGTCGGTACTGCCCTGGCCGGTATCGGTGCTCGCTATCGCGCAACCGCGCTGCAGTGCCGCTGCCATGTCGTTGTAGCTGATGTTGCCGGCGTTAGCACCGTTGCCAACGCCCTGGAATTTGCCGTTCCACGTTGTCAGCGTCAGCCATACTTCGAAGTTAACCGCAGGCGTGGAGCGGGCGCTGACACGGCAG
>CAIYIP010000353.1 GCA_903926285.1 uncultured Gammaproteobacteria bacterium | reverse complement strand
CGGTGGCGATATCATCTACCGCGTCACACCGTCGCTGACCGCGCAAGTCACGATCAATTCCGATTTTTCCGATGCGCCAGTCGATCAGGTGCAGAACAACATCGGTCGCTTCTCGCTGTTCTTTCCCGAGACGCGCGACTTCTTTCTGAATGACGCCGACATCTTCCAGTTTGGCGGCCTCAACCAGGAAAACGGTATTCCTTTTTTCTCGCGCCGCATGGGCATCATCAATACCGGTGAGGCGCTCGACCTCAAGTTTGGCGCCAAGATGACAGGGCGTGTTGGCGATCTGAACGTGGGCGTGATCAGCACACACATCGAAGGCAAACACGAACTCGACTCGCAGGATCTGTCGGTGGTGCGCGTGAGCACGGGGGTGCTGGGCGAATCGCGCGTCGGCATGATCTTCACCGATGGTGATGCCAATTCCAACGAAGGCAGCCGACTGTACGGTTCTGACTTCCAGTACCGCAACAGCAACATGTTTGGCGGCAACGTGTTGATCGGCGATGCGTGGGTGCAAAAATCCGACAACCCCGGTGTTGATGCCGACGACATGGCATATGGCCTCAAGCTCGATTATCCGAACGACATAGTCCAGTTGCAGGGTTTCTTCCGCGAAATTCAGCCCAATTTCAATCCCAAGCTCGGTTTCGTCAACCGCTCAGGTATACGCCACTATGAAACCAGCGGTCGCCTGCGCAAGCGTAACAATGGTGATGCCGCGCTGCGTTTGATCGACACCGGCTGGCGCTGGACGCGCATCGAAGATATGAACGGCAATCTTCAGACCGAAGAACGCATCATGAAAATCGTCGAGATGGCCACTCAGGCCAATGACAGGGTAGAGACCAACTACATTGGTGTGCGCGAGGTGCTGGACGCGCCGTTCCAGATTTCGCGTGGCGTTATCCTCCCGCCCGGAGACTACCAGTTCGATCGCCAGCGCATCCGCCTCCAATCAAACAACGGGCGCATGCTGAGCGGGGAGTTTCGTTATCGTTGGGGCAATTTCTGGACTGGCACTGTGAAGGAATACGAAGGTTTCGTCGAACTGCGGCCGATGGCGCAATTTTTTACCGCAATCAACTATCAGGTTGTTCAGGCAAAACTGCCGCAGGGTAATTTCGATTTTGCCATCACGCGCCTGAATGTAGACTTCAATCTCACACCACGCATGACCTGGCAGAACCTGCTTCAGCACAACAGCGTAAGCAAAACCGTAGGGTGGAACAGCCGCCTGCGTTGGGAATTGCAACCGGGCAATATCTTCTTCTTCGTGATCAACCAGGGCTGGGAAATCGAGGACGGCAGCTATATGCCGATCAACACCGGTTTTACTGGCAAGCTGCGCTGGACTTTTCGCTACTAAAACTACGGATCATCCATTTTTACGGATCAGCACTTAAAACGTCTTTGTTTGCAATATCAGCCGGTGGATGCGTCGTCGGAACGGTGGCTATAGCAGGTTGTTTGCTGGGCGCCATAGGGTGCTTCGGGCTAGAGTTGAATAAGGTAACGTCGTAATTTCATATGGGAAATTTAGGTACAAAAACGCTGCAGTGATGTGAGCACCAATAGGTGCTGGGGTCGGGAATACCTAAAATTCTTTAGGCGGAATAAGTGCTTGGTATTGATGGCCTATGGCCAGGTATCGGAAGCATAATTTCCCTGGGCATGCGTGCCTTTCTGCGCCCATGCAGTCTGGAAAATGTGGCCGGCGCTAGGGGTTTTAGGGGTTGGCAGTCTGACGGTCTTCAATTGCCTGAAACAGTTCGTGCTTCTGAATGGGTTTAGCCAAATAGGCATCCATGCCGGCTTCACGACAAAGTTCGCTGTCTCCGGACATTGCATGGGCTGTTAACGCTACGATAACTGATCTCGGTAAGCCGAGCTTCTCCTTCCCGCGTATCAATCGGCATGCTTCCAGTCCTCCCATTACTGGCATCTGTAAGTCCATCAGTATGACGTCATATGCATGATTCTCGAAAGCACTTACTGCATTCAAACCATTGTCCTCAATACTTACACGGTGGCCCCTCTGATGCAGTATCTGCTCATAGATTTTTTGGTTAACAATGTTGTCTTCGACCAACAAGACGTTCAGGGGTCTCCAAGCTATTGGCTTGACAACATGGGCCATGTTTTCCGGATGCTTGCGCGTAGTGCGCGACTCCACCAAAGTGGGTGCGTCAACATCAAGGGCAAAGCTTAGCTCAAACCAGAAATGGGAGCCCTCGGCCTCGACGCTCTCAAACTTTATGTGCCCCCCCATCTTTCTCACAAGTGCCTGCGATATTGAAAGGCCCAAGCCAGTGCCACCAAATTTGCGCGTGATGGAGCTGTCGGCCTGCTCAAAAGAGTTGAAGATAAGAGCTTGTTTGTCGGCGGGAATGCCGATTCCGGTATCGCGGACGGAGAACATCAAAGTACATTCGTCATGACTTTTCACCGTGGCTGAAACATCTATTGATACAGTGCCAAACTGGGTAAATTTCACCGCGTTGCCGATCAAGTTCAGGAGGACCTGACGAACTCGGTGCGGATCGCCTATGATTAACTCGGGAATTCCGTCATCCATTTGCATTAAAATTCGAATGCCCTTAGTGGCGGCATCTATGCGGAAATGCTGCACACAAAATTCAACATGGTCACGTATGCGGAATGCAACTGATTCGAACTCGAGCTTTCCGGCTTCTATCTTGGAAAAATCCAGAAGGTCATTGATTAGATAATGTAAGGTGTTAGCAGAAAACATAGCGGTTTCCAGATACTCACGCTGCGTTAAATCAATACTCGCGGTGAGCGAGAGGTCAATCATGCCCATAACGCCATTCAAGGGCGTACGGATTTCGTGGCTCATGTTAGCGAGAAAGTGACTTTTTTCGATATTGGCAGCTTCAGCTAGCTGCTTGGCGCGTTGAAGTTGCTGCAAGGCAACTTGTTTCTGCTGCTCGGCACGGTAAGCCAGGATGAGATTGGAGCAGGTGGAAAGGAAAAGCGACAGGTACTCCATTAATTCTTCTTGGTAGCCACTTTTTCTATTGGCAATGCCTAGCATGCCAATAAATTGCGTCCCGCTGTAAATTGGCATGCCGAGGAAAGAATTCATTACTGGATGCCCCTTGGGGGTGCCGCCACTAAAAGGATCTTTTGCTGGATTGTTGGAAATTAACGGTTTGCCAGTACTCAACACCCTGCCAAACAAGGTATTAAGATTGCGGAATTCCATACCGCCCCGGGATACACTCCTGTCGTGGATAAGTCTGGATTCTTCATCCCATGCAATATTGGTCAGTGAGTGCGTCTTCAGATAAGGCGCACCGTTTTCATCATGCAAGACCTCACCAATGAAACCGAACTCGCTATGCGTCAAATGGAGTAGTTGGCTGAGCAAGGTGTTGAATGGGTTAGAGGTGCTGTTCTCGCTGATGAAATCCGCCAAGGCTACACTGACCGTTGACAGCATGGCGTTGTTTTCGCTGATGGCAGCCTGGTCACGCTTATTCTCAGTAATGTTGCGTACAACTGCAAACAGCAACGCTTCGTTGGTTATAAACGTCATTGACCACTCAAGCCAGACATAAGCGCCATCGGGAAGTCGATAGCGGTTTTGAAAAGGCGGTACACTTGCTCCGGAGATAAGGTTATGGAACGTAGCTTTGGTATCTTCAAGATCATCTGGATGAATGAAGTTCATGAAGGACACGGTTGCCAGAGCTTCTTTATCACCCTTAACCCCTTCAACGAAGGCATTGTTTGCCTGCCGGAACACGCCATCGGCTCCAATCAAGCACATCATCTCGGATGAAATGTCGAATATCTCTATCATAAGATTACGAGAAGCTGACATTAATAAGCTCTCCTGGATAGATCGTGTCGGTCGGCGCTGCTTCAAACATGACGCTGAATCACCTTCTGAAGTTGCTTGCGGGAAAACGGCTTAGTGAGGAAATCCACCATGCCTGCCACAT
>CAIYIP010000352.1 GCA_903926285.1 uncultured Gammaproteobacteria bacterium | reverse complement strand
CCGGTGGTTTCGTTCCCGTAAGCTGGAAGCGAGCGGCCAATTGCTCGGGGAGATCGCCCCCGATTTCAAAAAACTCTTCACCAATATCATTTTCAGTGCTGGTCGTTTTGCCTGCTTTAATAGGAGTTTCCTCCTGTTTTGTGTGTAGCTTTATCATTTCCAAGTCTGGTCGTTTTGGGTGCTTTAATAGGCTTTTTCTCCTGTTTTTCAAGTATTTACGGTTTCTAAAAATTCTGGAACAGTATCTATGTTACGTTCGGTCAGCTCGCTGATTTTGAGCTGATTTTATCCATCAACTAATAACAAGGGAAAATTAATGTTTAAACGAACTTTGATGTTTACGATACTCGCCGTAGCTTCTGCCACCGTACTGGCCGAATCCAAAGGCCAGGGCAATCTGTGTAATGCGTTGCCAAGCCATGCCCAGCTTCAGGCTGCGCTCGATGGCTCAGTATTCCCTACAGCCGGTGTGTCCAATGGCGGTCTGGAACTGCACATGTGGGGCACAATTGTGGCGAAGGACGGTACCGTTTGTGCCGTGGCCAAGACCGGTGACGGTCTTAATGATCAATGGCTAGGCAGCCGCGTTATTTCTGCCCAGAAGGCAAATACTGCCAATGCGTTTAGCCTTGATGGTGCCCTGGCCTTGTCTACCGCCAACCTTTACAGCGCGGTGCAGCCTGGTGGCAGCCTGTTCGGCCTGCAAGAGAGCAATCCGGTTGACACCACGGTTGCCTACGGTGGCAACTCCGCCAACTTTGGAGCACAGGCCGATCCAATGACCGGTAAAAAGATCGGTGGTGTCAATGTGTTCGGTGGTGGCTTGGCGTTATATGATGCGAAAGGAAATATGCTAGGCGCAGTTGGCGTCAGTGGCGATACTTCATGTGCAGACCATAACATCGCCTGGCGCACCAGGGATGCCCTCAAACTGGACTATGTTCCAGCCGGCCTTACCATTGGCGACAACATCATTTTTGATATTGTTGGTGGTGTCAGTACAGGTGGTTTTGGCCATCCGGTCTGTCTGAGTCCCGCAAACGATGCAGCGGTAAATGCTGCAATAGTGGCGGCTCATCCACTGGGCGTGATTGTTCCTTGATCAGCATCTGATCCGACAAAGAGTGCAGGGAAAAAAGCCTGCTTTTTTCCCTGCACACGGCGGGCTGCAATTGATTTTCTTCAGAGGGCGCCGGTCCCTTTCGCGATAAGCTGCTTATTGCTTGCTGATGCGCTCCCTGCAACAATTCATCTTCATCCAACAGTAAATCTTGCTGTATTACTCCACTATGCTGATTGCTGGCTGCAATACACATCCGTGTTGATAGCTTAGCCTGATTATTATCCAGCCCAACCCGTGGCCTTGATATGAACAGCGTTTCGCAAAATCCCCCAGACATTTCTGCTTTCACGCAGTCCATCCCATTGCTGGTCAAACGCCTGGACGAGTGCTGGGGAAAGTACCTTGCCGAACTGAAACGCACTCGGCGCGAATTCGCAAACGAACACGTACACGACCTGCGCGTGTCGATACGTAGTCTGATGGCGGTGATCGAGCTGGGGAGTGCCGTCGCGCACGGGAAGCGGCTCAAAAAGTCCCAACAGATGGTGAAGTCGCAATTGGATGCCTTTGATGAGTTGCGTGACACACAGGTTCAAATCACGCTTGTCGACGAACTCCCGGAATATATGGCTGAACTTGTTCCCTACCGGGCTCACCTGCAAAAACGCGAGAAAAAACTGGTCGCCAGGCTAAAACGAAAGATCAAGGCAACAAGTGCTGGCGGCTTGGCCCGGCAGGTTGCCAGGCTGCGCAAAGTGTTGCTTGCGAAAGAGCTTCCTGAAAGCGCATCTGCGATCTTGTTGGTGGTGGACGCAGCCTGGTCGGTTGTGATGCAGCGCCAGGCTGCCGTACGCGTCGATCATCTGAGGAGCATTCATCACCTGAGACTGGCATTTAAAAAGTTTCGTTACATGGTGGAGAATATCTATCCACTGCTGCCCGATCCACCTGAGGAGTTGCGGCGGCAGTTACATGATTATCAGGCGCAGATGGGGCGCATTCAGGATGCTGTCGTGGGGGCGCAGATGCTCACAGACTTCGCGGCAAAAAGCGGGATGGAATTTCTTGCGGCTACGACCGGATTCGATGCAGTGCAACATTCACGCGTGCAGGTTTTCGTGGAGGCCATGAAAATGATCAACACCTTCTGGCGCATGGCTCCCGGTGCAAAATTTCCGTGGCAACTCAACGTGTTTCAGTAAGCCCTTATTGAATCTTTAAAAACCATTCAGTTTAATACCAGGGAGACATTTTGAGTTTTCATAATCAGGCGTGAAATTTGTCTGCAGCGGGTTAGTCGTCATGCCGTCACACTCTCAAGAGTCTCGGCAATGATGTGGAGACTCCGTAGATTTGTTATCACCTGCTTGATGCTGATCAGCTGGAACGGCGGTGATGATGCAGGTTTTTTTAGTGTCCGGATCCTAATTTGGTACGTACGCCATCTGCAGACTGCGATGGGCAAAGTCGAGGAACTGGCTGTTGTCGCCAAACTGCTCTTCGTGTTCCTTAAACAGATCCATCGCGACGATATCGTCCGGCCCCATGCCCTTGTTGAGTTCTTCTGCAAGCTTCAGATGAATCAGCGTGAACATCGCGCGCATACGCAGGATTTCGGTGCCGTTGGTGATTGGGCCATGTGCCGGGATAACGATCGTGTCGGCACTCACCACTTCGCTCAGTGTGTCGTAGGCACGCAGCAGTCCACCCATCCACGCGCCCTGCCGGATATCAAGCACAGGCCATTGCCCGGTCGTAACGGCGCCGCCCGTAATCAGCGTGTCCAGGATAGGAAAATACAGGAATAGATCGCCGTTGGTGTGCGCGGCTGGCAGATAGCCGTGAATGATTTCCTGGCCAGCAAATTTCATGGTGCCATTGCCGATGGTTTTGTTCGGAATACCAGCGTCTGCCAGTGGGCCATAACGACCTTCGAACAGCGCAGACATCACCGCATTCTGCAGGCACATTTTGGTGTTTTCGTGCGCGATGATCACGCCACCTTCTGCCCCCACACGTTCGTTGGAGCCGGTTTGTTCGGGATGGAATTGTGTATTGATCAAGGTGTGCACGCGACTCTGTTTGGTAATGTCGAACACGGCTGCGAGCAGCGCATCGGAGTTTGCCGCGAGGCCGCCGTCAACGATCAGACAGCCATCCTCATTCATGCCGGGGATAGTGAATACATTGCCCCCGGCGCCTTGCAGCACCCAGCCGTAACCGAGGTCGATGCGGGTAATCTCGCTGGCAGCAGGTTGCGCCGAAGCCAATGGTGCCAGTGCGCTACCGAGCGAGGCCGCGCCAAGTGCACATGAGGTGTTGCGGAGAAACTTCCGGCGTGAAAATTG
Organism: uncultured Gammaproteobacteria bacterium; assembly: GCA_903926285.1. Taxonomy (GTDB): domain Bacteria; phylum Pseudomonadota; class Gammaproteobacteria; order Pseudomonadales; family Pseudohongiellaceae; genus CAILUG01. Next base: position 1,807 of record CAIYIP010000352.1, on the reverse strand, counting down.
TTGCATCATGTTGTTGCTCTTATTGATGATCAATCGAGCCCGGGACGAGGGCTGTTGCTTCTATTTCGGGATCCAGTGGAAAGATACTCCACGGGTAATAAAACGGCGGGCCCACATTCGGCCAGAAGGGTGTTACGTCCAGTTCATCGGTAGCACCAAGACTGCGCAGCAGGTCCGCAACTTTGGTATTAGGCGGCTGGCGCATCTGCAGGAAAGCCACTTGATTACGTGACATCGCGTGGTCCAGTGCGGTGAGGCCATCGATGTCTCTGGCGTTGAGATCAGCACCGAGTTCTGCGAGTGTTTCAATCGCTTTTGCCTTGTTGGCACGGACCGCGTAATGCAGTGGCGAACCACCGCGGGTGCGCAGCAGATGGTGCGGCACGGCGACTGTGCTTATATCGGCACCTGCTGCGTGGAGCATGCGTAACGCCTGGTCAATAACATCTTCCGCACCGCGCGCACTCATGAGCGCCGCCACTGGGCCTTCTCTGTCTGCCTGCAGCAAGTCGGCTTTGGCGCCGTGATCGAGCAGCAACTGGATGATCGCGGGATCGGCGTTACTCGCTGCGACGATCAGCGGCGTAGTGCCACGCGACAGCGGGCCGCCATTTTGTTTGGCAGGGCGGAAGAACAGTTGCATGTTCGGGTTGGCGCCGGCTTCCAGCAGCATGCTGACAACGGTCATGCCGTCGGTTTGATTCAGCGGATCGTTGGCAATGACAGCGGTTTCCTTGCGATTGCCAACGGCTGCGAATAGTGGTGCTTGTCCGAATTTGTCCCACTGGTTCACATCGGCGCCGGCTTCTACCATGCGTTTGGCGATATCCCAGTTGTTGTTGAGGATGGCCAGCAGCAGGGGCGAGATACCATCGGGGTCCGGCTTGTCGAGGTCGGCTTTGTGAGTGATCAGCACTTCCACGCAGGCCAGGCAGTTTTCGCGTGCCGCGTACAGCAGTGGTGTGAGTCCGCCGTTGTCCATGCTCTTGGCACGACCTTCAGCCGTCACATGGCGTTTGTAATCGCGTGCCAGCGATTGCGCATCGGCATCGGCACCTTGTTCCAGCAGCAATTCCATCATGGCCGGGTGGCGGCGCGCCGAAGCCCACATCAACGCAGTTTGTTGCCCCCATTGTTCGCGGGTATCAATCGTGGCGCCTTTATCGACAAGCAAACGTGCAGCGTCAACATTGCCGGTGCGCGCAACCAGCATCAGCGCAGTCTGGCCTTCAGGATTGGGAGAGTCGGCGTTTGCACCGGCGTCCAGCAGTTGCTTGAGAATCTCCACATTGGCAACTTCCGCTGCCAGTTGCATCGGGTTGGAGCCGTAATTATTGGCTGCCGCTACGTCGGCACCTTGTTTCAACAAGGTTTTGACACGTTCCACGTCGCCGTCATAAACCGCCCACTGCAAGGCTGTGCTGCCATCGGGCGCGCGGTCATTCACACCAAGATTTGCGGCGGCGGCAGCCAGTGGCGACAGGTCGTCAGCATGTACTGCAGTGAAGCCGGCCAAAGCAAGAACAGAAAGAGCGGAGAATGCTGTGATGTGCAGAAAGTTACGCATGTTTGCAATGTACCCTTGTTCGCGGACATCTTGTAATTATTGGTATTCGCAGATCAGCCCGGTCGGCTTGTTTCCTGAGGGCCAGTTAACTGCAACAACATAGGCTGGGCTGGATTCTGCTGCTGTAAGCGGACTTTGTCCACTTCCTGACCGATATCCCTCTTTTTTTCCTGAATTGATACGGCATCCAAGGGAAAGATCCTGTGTCGTTTGGCGTCTACATGACTGCAACAACTGTTT
>CAIYIP010000351.1 GCA_903926285.1 uncultured Gammaproteobacteria bacterium | reverse complement strand
CGGCGCCGCAGCAGAGACTCAGCTGTTTGTGCCGTTCTTCAAAAACATTGCGTTGAACATGGGGCCTGCCTACATCCTGTTTGGGTATCTGATTGTTGTGGGCTTCAGCAACGCCGTGAATCTTACTGATGGTCTTGATGGCCTCGCCATCCTGCCTGCAGTGATGGTGGGAAGCGCGCTCGGCATCATTGCCTACCTGACAGGTCACCTCGAATTTTCTGCCTATCTCAATATTCCCTACATCGCAGGCGCGGGAGAGCTCGCCATTTTTTGCGGCGCACTTGCTGGCGCTGGCCTTGGCTTTTTATGGTTCAACACCTATCCCGCACAGATTTTTATGGGTGATGTGGGCGCGCTGGCATTAGGCGCGGCTCTAGGCATTGTTGCGGTAATTGTGCGTCACGAAATTGTGCTCGTGATCATGGGGGGTGTGTTTGTCGTGGAAACACTGTCCGTAATAATCCAGGTTGCTTCCTTCAAGCTCACGGGCAAACGTGTATTTCGCATGGCCCCACTGCATCACCATTTTGAATTGAAGGGCTGGCCCGAGCCGCGCGTAATTGTGCGGTTCTGGATTATCACAGTAATCCTTGTGTTGTTCGGCCTCGCCACACTGAAACTGAGATAAGCAAAATCATGCAACTGCAAACTAACAAGCAGCATGTGATAGTTGGTCTTGGCAAGACCGGCCTGTCATGCGCGCGGTATTTGCAACGGCAGAATATTCCGTTCATGGCCGTGGATACACGCGCCACACCGCCCGGCATAGATGGGTTTCGTGCGGAGTTTCCAGACACAACTGTTGAGCTTGGCGAGCTGAATGCAACAACATTGAGCCAGGCTGACACACTGGTCATGAGCCCCGGTGTGGATTTACGCACTCCGGCTGTGCGCCAGGCGATAGAGAAAGGTGTGTCTATAACAGGCGACATCGATATTTTCGCGAAAGCAGTCAGAGCTCCGATTGTTGCAATCACCGGCTCCAATGCAAAAAGTACCGTTGTGACGCTTGTTGGTGAAATGGCCAAGGCTGCCGGACTAAAAGTAGCAGTGGCAGGCAATATTGGACTGCCGGTGCTGGATCTGCTTGCAGACTCCAGATACGAACTCTACGTGCTCGAGATATCCAGTTTTCAGCTTGAGACTACCAGCAACCTCAATGCAAAAGTGGCAACTGTGCTGAATATGAGTCCTGATCACATGGATCGTTACGACTCCATGCAGGCCTACCACAAAGCCAAGCACCGGATTTTTCAGGGTTGCAAACATGTTGTAGTCAATCGTGAAGACGCGCTCAGTCGACCCTTGCTGCCCGCTTCCGTAAAGGTCAGCAGTTTTGGTACAGGCAAGGATGAAAGTCGTGAGTTTGCGCTGATCAGTCACGATGGCAAACCCTGGCTGGCTTATGCACAGGAGCCACTGCTCGCCGTTGCAGAATTAAAAATTGCTGGCAAGCACAATGTAGCAAATGCGTTGGCGGCACTCGCGCTGGGCAAAGCTGCTGGTTTGGCGTGGGAACCCATGCTCAATGCTCTGCGCGCATTTGCCGGCTTGCGTCATCGCTGTCAGTGGGTCAGAAATCTCAATGAAGTTTCCTGGTACAACGATTCCAAGGGCACAAACGTCGGTGCCACCGTTGCTGCTATTACCGGCCTCGCGATGAATGGCCCTGTTATTCTGCTGGCTGGCGGTGTTGGCAAAGGCGCAAATTTTTCCGAGCTCGCCTCTGTAATGGCGCTGAGAGGCAAGCTTGCCATTCTGTTTGGTGAAGACGCTGGCAAGCTTGCTGCGGTACTCGCGAAAGTCGTCAAGGTTGTACATGTGCATTCCATGGACGAGGGGGTGCGGCAGGCGCGACAGTTAGCCGAGAGCGGCGATGTGGTGCTGTTATCACCAGCGTGCGCGAGCTTCGATATGTTCAACAACTATGAGCATCGTGGTGATGTGTTCATGCAGGCTGTGAGGGAGTTGCAATGATGATGCAAACCATACAGTTGCCACGCACACTGCCACGCGTTTATCTGGGTGATACCTGGCTCTTGATCATGGCTGCTATTCTGGTCACCTTCGGGTTGATCATGATGACCTCGGCCTCCGTTGAAATTGCGAGCCGCCAGTATGGCGATGCATTTTTCCATTTCAAACGCCAAGTGGCATTTCTTTTCATCGGGCTGTGCTCCGCGGCAGTCGTCCTCGCCTGTCCGATGCGTTATTGGTACAAGGGAAGCGTGGCCTTACTGGCTTTCGCTTATCTCATCCTTATTCTGGTATTGATTCCCGGTATTGGCCGCGAAGTTAACGGCAGCAGCCGCTG
>CAIYIP010000350.1 GCA_903926285.1 uncultured Gammaproteobacteria bacterium | reverse complement strand
TGCGCCATCGGGAAAGGATGGTATTACGTTTACCGGATCATGGAAACACCCGGCTGATCGAGGCCGGCATTATCGGGAAATCAAGGGACTGAAGCAAGGTAAAGCTGGGTAATTACAGGATCGTTAGCGTAATCGGCAAACGTGGGCGTCCAGCCAAAACCCACAACTCAAGGACGGTGGGTAGCTGCACTTGGTTTCGCGTACTTATAAACGCGCAGGAAGCCGTACCGACGTAACTTCATATCCTCTTGCGCGCAGCAATTCCACGACGCTGCCCTGCCCTAGCAGATGGCCAGAGCCAACTACGACAAAATACGCACCCTTGCCGTTGCGGATGAACTGTTCGATACCATTGACCATCACCACATTACGCTCGGCGAACAGAAGTTGATGTAATTCCTTAAGCTTAGCCTGTTCTGCTAAAGGGAGACTTTGCGTGTTGTTAAAATCATCAAACATAAAAGCTGAAAGCTGGTCCTGATCGGCGCAGCGCCAGGCCTGCACCATCTTCTCGAGCTCCACAGCACCCTCCTGCAAATCTTCCAAGCTGTAGCCGAGGAACATATCAGGATTGAGCGAGTCGAGCATGGCAAGCTGCTGGTCAATGCTTTCGAGTTCGAGAATATCGCTCTGCGGCGACTTGCGGGTGGTGAAATACATCTCAAGGCCATCGAGTGCGCTGTAGCCCAGCGCGCTGACCTGGAGATTGGTCAGCATCAGCGCTACCAGCCAAGGCTTGAAATTATTCACACCCGCTGCGGGAAGTCCCATGCTGGTCAACACTTGCTGCAAAGTGGCATAGGCTTCGGGCGATACTACATTCTGCAGTGTCTGACCAGCCGGGAGCATGCCACGCTCTTGCATCAGCATGGCGGTCTGCGGATCAGTCGCACTCGTGGGGTCAATTTCAAATACCAGGTGGTCGGCACTACGGAATGTGTCTTCAATCAAATCCGGGAGAGGATAAAACTCCGGCTTGCCCACATGCAGTGAACCAAACAGCTGAATACTGACACCCTTGTTGCCAAGCCCCGCGCCCGAGACCTCCCATAACATGGATGCAGCAGGATCGGCGCAGACAGGAGTAACTGACTGCGCCAGGGCTGGGCCAGTAAAAATGCCAGACAGCAACGCCAGCCATACAGAAAACACGTGAAGCAGTTTCATACTTTATTCCCTGTCAGAAAATTCAAACCACCGCCAGCTTTCAGCGTCGTGCATTTTGCAGAACTTGTCGATGCACCAATAAGCAATAATGCTAGTTACAAGCGCTTTCTTCCTTTGCAATACCAGCGCATAGTATGGTGCACTGGCATTATAAGCATATCCGCTCTGTGCAGGCAGCCGGCACAGGCGGACCAATCCAATAAAGGCGCCACTCGAGAGGAAACCACATGTCACTGACTCCCGCCCTGCTTGAAGAACTCGAAATGTTGAACATGTTCAACCTGAATACCACCCAGCAGGGAATCAAGATTCACCACGATGCTGCGCCGACAAAAATCGCTACAGGGAAGCGCCTGTTTGAGAAAGGCATGATCACGCAGGCAGATGGCGGCTATCTGACCGCTCTGGGCTTGCAGACGACCGAGCATGCGCAAGCCTTGATTGCGATGTTGGGAGGTTAGCCAAAAGCAGTATCCGGCCTGACGTGAATATACGGTGCATGGCCTGAAGCCGCTACTTTCCTATCTGGCCCGGCATGTTTGGGCTGTGATATAGTCGACTTCCGAAAACAAAAACAATAATAAACGGTGCCTGAGTCATGGCAATACTGCGCTCTTTTGGAAAAATTCAAGTCGTCTTCTCTGCAATGATCTCCGTGTCGGCTCTCGCCCATCATTCCTTTGCCGTCTACGATTTTCAGACCCAGATTCCCTTTGAAGGCACCGTTGAAACCGTGAATTTTCGCAATCCCCATGTTGCGATGACGCTTAAAACAGTCGATGCCGAAGGCAAGCAACAAATCATCCAATTTATTGAAGGTGCACCGGCCAACATGCTGGTTCGCAGTGGGCTGCGTCCAGAAATGGTCAAGCCCGGCACCCATATCACAGCCATCGGATCGCCACTCCTCGAAGACAACACCAAATATTTTCTTCGCATCATCCGGCTTGATGATGGCAAAGAGTACTAACCTGAAAACTTCTGACCCATCCACAAAATTTCTTTCAACTAAAAAAAACAACGCAGGTAGCAATCATGAGCACAACAGACCAACCTTGGGGCAATACCGTTGACGTCACGTTTGACGATCAGATTGCCTTTGTATATTTCAATCGCCCCGACAAAAAGAATTGCATGAGCCCCACCCTCAACCGCGAGATGTATGCCACGCTGCATGCACTTGAAGTTGATGACCGCTGTGGCGTAGTGGTACTAACCGGCCGCGGCGAAGCATGGTCAGCCGGCATGGACCTGAAGGAATATTTCCGTGAAACCGAAAACCAGTCCGATACCGTCAAGATGCGCACACGCGAAGAAACTGCTGCCTGGCAGCAGATCAAGCTGCGTAATCTTGCCAAACCAACCATTGCGATGGTCAACGGCTGGGTATTTGGCGGCGCGTTCACACCACTGACTTCCTGCGATCTGGCAATCGCTTCCGACGATGCCAAATTCGGACTGTCCGAAATTAACTGGGGCATCCTGCCGGGTGGCAATGTAACGAAGGCCGTTGCAGATACCATGGGCCAGCGTAATGCCCTCTACTACATCATGACCGGCGAAACCTTCACAGGTAAACAGGCTGCTGCAATGGGCCTCGTCAACGAATCAGTACCACATGACCAACTTGAAACCCGCGTGCGTGCGATCGCAAAAGTATTGCTGGCCAAGGATCCCGTCGTGTTGCGCGCAGCCAAGGAAGTATTCAAGCGTGTGCGCTACATGGATTGGGAAACCTCCAATGACTACATCTATGCCAAAGGTGACGCTTCGCAGCACCGCAGTGGTGGCGATTTCCGCACCGGCGCCATGAAAGCGTTTCTTGACGACAAGAAACTCAAGCCAGGTCTCGATACCTACAAGAAAGAAGACTGAACGATATTTACCCGCAGGCTCCAGTGTGTTGGTAGCCCCTCCTGAAACTGCTGACGCTCCAGAACACCACCCACTCATTAAAATAAATCGACATTTCGGCCGTTATATTCCTTTACTGCTATAGAGCCTGCGTATTAATGGCTTTGCGCCCAGCATGAAGTATTAATCATCAGCCGCGCAGCGACGGTGCGGGAGACTGCTGCATCCAGCGGAATTCATTTTTGCGTAATTGAGCCAGGCCCGCTCCCGCACAAAAATATGACATCCAGTAACGCAAAGCACTCATCGTTGTAATGGCTGATCTGCATCAAACCCAATCTATAGTGATAGCCAACTAAAACCTGCTACATTGCCTCCATAGCAATATTTTCAGAGGGGAATTCACATGGCAATCCTCACTTTTATTGGTGCAGCCCAGCAGGTGACTGGCTCATGTTATCTACTTGAAGCACCGACGCTCGGTCGCGTGATGCTCGATTGCGGCAAACATCAGGGCGGTGACGAGGTCGAGCGTAACGTTGAGGACAAATTCGCGTTTGACCCGCATAAGGTTGATGCGCTGATTCTGTCCCATGCCCACATCGACCACAGCGGCATGATTCCACAACTTGTCAGCCAGGGCTTCAATGGCCCGATCTATTGCACGCTGGCAACCGCAAAACTGCTGGCCGTCATGCTGATGGACAACTTGCGCTTGTATGAGAAGGACCTTGAATACGAAAACCTGCGGCGCCGGCGCAGAGGTGAGAAGCCACTGAAACCGGTTTATGGCCAGAAAGATGTGCAGCATGCGTTGCGCCTTTGCAAAGCTATTCGTTACCGCGAATGCTTGATGTTGCACAAGGATGCAAGTGTCTGCTTCCACGATGCGGGTCATATCCTGGGTTCGGCAATTGTCGAACTCAAGTTCAAGGAAGATGACAAGACCAAGACCCTGGTATTCTCGGGTGATCTTGGCAAGCGTGATTCAGTGCTGATGAATGATCCCGCAACGCTGGCGAGTGCAGACATGGTGCTTATGGAAGGCACTTATGGCAACCGCAATCATCGCACTGTACTCGACACCGTCGAACAGCTGGAAAAAATCCTGCGTGAAACCTGGGACAGAAAAGGCAATGTCCTGATCCCCGCATTTGCAGTTGGCCGCACCCAGGAAATCCTGTTTCATCTGGGTACGCTGCATGCGGCTGGCAAACTCGATAACTGGCAGGTTTTTCTCGACAGTCCGATGGCTATCGAGATTACTTCAGTCTATGAAGACTGTTATGAGCTGCTCGATCCAGAAGACATGAAAAAAATCAAACGCGTTTATGGCCCCTCGATGAAAGCATTTTTACCAAGCCTGCGTTATGCGCGTACACAGGAGGAATCGATGGCCATCAACCGCGTGGAGCACGGCGCGATCGTCATAGCGGGCAGCGGTATGTGTACCGGTGGGCGTATTCGCCATCATTTCAAGCAGCGCATCTGGAACGAACGCACTACTATCATTTTTGCGGGCTTCCAGGCCAAGGGCACGCTGGGCAGGATACTTGTGGATGGCGCAAAAAAAATCACCATGTTTGGTGAGGTCTTTGCGGTGAGGGCACGGATCGAAACCCTCGGTGGATTCTCCGCACATGCCGGCCAGAGTGAACTCATAGAGTGGATCAGTAACTTTACGCCACCTGCACGCGTGATGCTCGTGCACGGCGAACCGCAAACGCTGGAGATACTGGCCACCAAACTCAAAGACGACAAAAACATCCAGGCAGAAATTCCCTATGTCGGGCAAGTAGTGCATTTTTGATGGCCAAGTCTGCCTGAAGCGCCCTGTGCTCTGCCTACCCAGACATGAAGTGGCTGAAAGCAGAATCTACAGATTTGACTGAATGACGATCACACCATAGGTCAGACCCAACAGCACGAGACCCCAGAAGATGATTTTCATCATGCTGAACCGCGGCTTGCGGTTGGTTGCATACTCTTCACGAATGATCAGATGTTTGGGGATTTTGCGGCGTTTAAAGACACCGTTCATGTCGGTTCCCTCCTTAGAAATAGTACTATTACAATAAATAAACCCGGTCTGAGGTGGGCAGGATTGTGGCGGCA
>CAIYIP010000349.1 GCA_903926285.1 uncultured Gammaproteobacteria bacterium | reverse complement strand
GGCATCGGCCCACGCGGCCTTTAAAGGAGGTTTTATGATCTTCATTACCCGCAAGAATCTTCACCGCAGGACTTTTCTACGCGGGGCTGGAGCGGCCGTGGCATTGCCTATGCTCGATGCGATGCTTCCTGCCATGGCATCCCGGGCGCATGGGGCGACCAATCCAGTCAAGCGCTTCGTCGGCATATGGCATCCACACGGCGCTGCCCCGGGATACTGGAGTCCGACCCAGGCGGGAAGCGACTTTGAGTTTTCCTACATCACCAAGCCACTGGAATCGTTCCGGGATCGTATCGTGCTGATCACCGGACTGGACGTTCCGGAAGCTTTCTCTACCGAGGAGGAGCCTGGTGGAAATCATGCGCGCGGCGCCGTCTTCCTCTCTGGGGCCAGACCGCGCAGAAATGCGGTGAGCCCTTATCTGGGTGTCACAATTGACCAGTTGATCGCGCAGAAATACGGTCAGGACACAATCCTGTCATCTGTGCAGCTAGGCGTTGAGGATGCCGGCAACTACGGCAATTGCAATTGGGGCTACAGCTGCGCCTACACTAACTCCATGTCCTGGGCCTCTCCCACGCAGCCGCTGCCGACGGAGATTAATCCTCGAGTGGCCTTCGAGCGCCTGTTCGGCTCTGGCACCACCCCGGAGGAAAGGCGTGCTGGCCGCACAAGAAAAGCCAGCATTCTGGACTCGGTGGCCGGCGAGATTCCCACTTTGATGAAAGGTCTTGGCGCTGGCGACAGAGTGAGGCTCGATACTTACCTGGGCAATATCCGCGAATTGGAACGACGCATTCAGATTGCGATCGACAATGCCGTGGCTGAGCCGACAAGCGAAATTCCGTTTGGCATTCCGCAAAGTAAAGACGTCCACTTCAAGCTGATGTTCGACCTGATCGCGCTGGCGTTTGAAGGCGATATTACACGTTCGGCTACCATGATGATGGGCGTTGACATTTCGGGGACCAGCTTTCCTGAATCCGGCACGAACGGCGCTTGGCACGGCACTTCGCACCACGGCGACAAGCCCTCGAATATTGCAGAGTATGCAATGATGAATCGCTATCACGTCAGCATGCTTGCCTATTTCCTGGACAAGTTGCGCAACATCCCTGAAGGCGACGGCAATGTCCTCGACAACTCGCTTATTTACATGGGAAGCAACATGGGCAATTCGCATCGTCATGCGCACGAAAAGGTCCCTGTGATTCTCGCGGGTGGCATTGACGGTACATTCAAGGGCAACCGCCACCTTGTGTTCCCGGACAATACCGAGAAGACAGCCAACATGCTGTTGAGCCTGTTGCACCTATACGGCATTGAGAACGAGAGTTTCGGTGCGAGCACCGGCTTCCTCCCCATCGCCTAAGTGCTGAAGAGAAGAGAACCACCTATGAAATGGAGTTACAAAAAAGCCTTAGCCTGCCTATTCAGGGCGGCAGTAATTATGCTGCCTGCCTTGCCCATAGCGGCTCAGGAAACATCGGCTCGGCCCCATGTGGAACTGCCCGATGAACCAGTGCGCAGCGCGATTTTCAAGAACTGCAGCGCGTGCCATGGCATTGATTACTACGCCTACAACGCTCTGGACAAGTCCGGATGGCAGCAGTTGCTTGCGATGAAGCACAAGCAACTGCGAAGTGCGATTGCCCCGGAAGATGAGGCGGTCCTTCTCGGCTACCTGGTGGAGAATTTCGGGCCAGAAACAGTGCCTTTTCCGCGAGAGTATGTGCCTCCGGAAATCACTGAGTTCTTTTCGGATCAGGATGCGCGGGTGTTCCTGGAGGACAACTGTGCGGATTGCCACCGAATCCGTGTTTTTGGCCAAAGAAATACGGCCGCGAAATGGCGGGACCTGGTGCTTGAAATGAGAGAGAACGGCGCGGAACTCAGCGATGAAAACCTGGAGCGCCTGGTTGAATGGCTGGGCAGAACCCGCGGCCTGGATCCTGGTTAAGCCCGGGATATTCCCCACTGGAGGCAACAGATGAACGCAATTCAATTATCAGGAACCCATGCCATGCGCATAAAACAATTGGTGTGCTGCGTTGCCCTGATTTTATCTATAACCACCGCGAGCAGAGCTGCTGAAATCGCCGATGCTGCTATGAATGGCGACGCCGCTTCATTAAGCAGTCTGATCACGCAGGGGCTTGATGTGAACGAACCTCAGGTTGACGGCGCTACAGCGCTGCACTGGGCTGCGCAACGGGATGATGTCGCCATGGCCAAGCGCCTGCTGGATGCCGGCGCAAATGCTGCGGCGCCCAACAGGGTGGGTGCCACGCCATTGCTTCTAGCTGCACTCAACGGCAGTGCAGCCATGATCGAACTACTACTCGACGCCGGCGTCAACGTCAATTCCCTGGTTAGCACCACCGGCGATACGGCACTGATGGTGGCTTCCCGCACGGGCATACCTGAGGCAGTTCGGGTACTTCTGGACAGAGACGCTGTGGTCAATGCCAGGGAAACCTGGGGAGCTTCCACTGCCCTGATGTGGGCCGCGGCAGAGAACCATGCGGACATAGTCAAGATGCTCATCGACGCGGGTGCGGAGGTAAATGCCATCACAAATTTTTTGCCTGGCAATACGGAAAGCGGAACCAAATTTGAGGGCGTGCCTGCCCGCGCGCGTATTCCTGCCGAAAAAGTGCCCGAAGAGCACGCCAGCGGCGAACTGAGCCCGCTGCTATTTGCAGCGCGTGAGGGGCACCTGGAATCCGCTCGCCTTTTGATTGAGGCCGGCGCAGATCTCAATGCACAGGCAGCTGACGGCAAGGATAGCCTGGGACTGGCAATTTATAATGGCAATTACGCCTTTGCCGCCTTCCTTGTTGACAGTGGCGCAG
>CAIYIP010000348.1 GCA_903926285.1 uncultured Gammaproteobacteria bacterium | reverse complement strand
GATTTCCATCATCTGATCCAGCTGAAACTCGACTTCCGCCGTCATCGTGATGACATTGTCCTTGAACTCAAAACTGGCGGGCACACCCTTGAAATCGAAACGTGTGCCGATTTCACGGGTGGCCTGATCCAATGCATTGGTCAGCTCGTGGTGGTCGACTTCCGAAACGATATCAAAGGTGGGCATAGGCTTCTGTTACAAATAGTCTTCTGTTACAACACCATGAGACGAATATCACTGAGCAGTGACGCCAGATAAGTGCAGAACATGCCGCCATCAACACCATTCACTGCGCGGTGATCATACGACAGAGAGAACGGCAGCATTGTGCGTGGCACAAACTGGCCATTCTTATAAACCGGTTTTATTGCCGCTTTCGACACACCCAGAATTGCAACTTCAGGTGCATTAACGATAGGCGTAAATCCGGTGCCGCCGATATTACCGAGACTGGAGATCGTGAAACAAGCGCCTTCCATATCTTCCTTGGTGAGTTTGCGATCCTTGGCCTTCGCGCTCAGCACAGCGAGTTCGCTGGAAATCTGCCAGATGGATTTTTTGTCGGCATCCTTGATAACCGGCACCATCAGCCCTGCCGGAGTCGCAACCGCAACACCAATATGAACGTATTTTTTGCGGATCAGCTTGGCGCCCGAAGAATGCAGCGACACATTAAACTGCGGATATTCTGCCAAGGCTTGTGCACATGCCTTGATAATAAACGGCAATGGCGTGAGCTTGATGCCTTTTTTGTCGGCGAGTGCTTTTTGCGCGACACGGAAATCTTCGAGCTCCGTAACATCGGCTTCATCGAACTGGGTGACGTGCGGAACGTTGAGCCAGTTGCGCGTCATGTTGAGCGCAGTTAGGCGATGCAGCTTGGACATTTCCACTTCTTCGATTGCACCAAATTTGCTGAAATCGATGTCGGGAATGGCTGGAAGACCAGTCATGCCAGCTGCAGCTGGAGCTTGCGTAGCGCCACTTTGCAGGCGTGATTTAACGTAGCCTTCTATGTCCTCTTTAACAATGCGGCCCTTGCCACCTGTACCTTTAACTTTGCCGAGATCCACACCCAGTTCACGCGCAAATTTGCGCACGGCTGGTCCGGCATAAACGTCACCAGTGGTGGCTGTCGTTTCTTGTTGCGCAGGAGCAGCGGCGGGAGTTGCTGGTGCTGGCGCAGCGACAGGAGCTTCTTTGGTAGCTGGCGCGGCTTCTGCCTTGGCTACCGGTGCAGCGGCTTTTTGGGCAGGGTCTGCCGCGCTGATTTCAAGATCAAGCAGTACAGAGCCTGCAGACACCTTGTCACCTACCTTGATTTTGATTGCGACTACTTTGCCAGCCATCGGCGAAGGAACTTCCATTGCGGCTTTATCAGTTTCGAGAGTCACGAGGCCTGTTTCTGCCTTTACTACATCGCCGACTTTCACCAGGATCTCGATGACATCCACATCGGATGCATCACCAAGATCAGGCACTTTGATCGTTTGCACTGAGGTGCCGCCAGTTGCAGCATCTGCGGCTGGCGCTGGTTTTGCTGCCGGAGCAGCTACTGCTTCCGGTGCTTTTGCAGAGGGAGCTGACGCAGCAGGCAAGGCTGCAGCTGCTGCCGTTGGGGCTTCCGCCGGCTTGGCCGCTTCTGCTGCTCCACCTTCAGATTCCAACTCAAGCAACTGCGCGCCCTGCTTGACCTGATCACCGACTTTAACCAG
>CAIYIP010000347.1 GCA_903926285.1 uncultured Gammaproteobacteria bacterium | reverse complement strand
CCGAATCAATGACAGGCTCTTGAGCTTAAATAAGCACATTGCAAAGCGAAGCTTTTTTCAAAAACTAAAATAACTTTCCCAATTCACTGTAATCAACTTACTCTTGGCATTTTACAGTTACACAATTCCATCGCTGGAGATAGTTACACATGCTGATCAATTGCGTCGCATATCAGGAAGGCAAAAAACTAAGGGACATCCCGATCGAGGATATCAGTGAGTACATCCAGATCCCTGATTGTTTTGTCTGGGTTGCGTTGAAGGACGCCGATCATTCAGAGCTCCAGCAGATGCAACAGGAATTCAGCCTGCACGACCTGGCCGTCGAAGACGCACGCTCAGGCCACCAACGGCCAAAAATTGAGGAGTATGGCGATTCGCTTTTTACGGTTATGCATTCTGTGGAATTGCTGAACGGCGAATTGAATGTTGGCGAGGTGGATGTGTTTGTTGCAGAAAATTACGTTCTTTCCATCCGCAACCGCACCCAGCATCATTTTCTGGGCGTACGTGCACGCTGTGAACGCGAACCGGAGCACCTCAAGAAAGGCACGGCGTTTGTACTTTATGCGCTAATGGACGCAGTAGTTGACGGCTATTTCCCAGTCATGGATGCACTCGAATCAGAACTAGAAGAAATTGAAGAACAGATATTCACAAAAGGCTCGCAACGTATAAATGTCGAACGTCTTTATCAGCTGAAGCGCAAAGTTATCGTGCTTAAGCATGCAGTCGCACCATTGATAGAAGCAGTAGGCAAACTTGATGGCGGTCGAGTGCCTCCCATTTTCATAAATACCAAAGAATATTTTCGCGACGTCCACGACCACCTGCACCGCATCAACACGTCGATTGATTCTATTCGCGACACGATCAGCACTGCGATCCAGGTAAGCCTGTCCATGGTCAGCATTGATGAGAACGAAGTGAACAAACGCCTCGCAGCCTATGCGGCAATTTTTGCTGTAGCCACGGCTTTTGTCGGCATTTGGGGCATGAATTTTCAACATATGCCAGAATTGGAATGGAAGTATGGTTATCCATTCGCATTGACACTTGTTACAACAATTTGCGGCTATCTGTATTATCGATTTAAAAAAACTGGCTGGCTGTAAACTCTTTTTTATAACGGCTTACAATTTATACTCTACTTCGTCAAGAGAAAATGTCCGCAATTATTTCAGCACAACTGGAATTTATGTGGTAACTTCCATTCAACGCTTAAAAATTCCTGATGTATCTGCGCTTATTTTTTGCAGAGATGACATAAAAGTTCTTCTTGTCTCCGGGAAAAAATATACGAATTCCCAGTCTTTGAATCAAAAATTTTACTGATTCTCAGAGACATTTTTTGGTTGGTACGCAGGTTGCTTTGCCTACAAAGAGATATGTCCGACTTTTTTTATGAGGACACAGGCGACAACTGCGACAGCTGGCCCGAACCCAAAACATAGTGATTCGCTCAATACCAACGATCTACCACGCCCTATTGAGCAGAATGATCTCGAAGGAACTCTGATCGATTTTCTTGACTCTTGTGCAGAGTCGCGCGATCCAATCAGCGAATCCATTGATCCACACTCAGCAAATACATAGAAGTAAACCCCGAGTAAGTAATGCTCAGTAGCTAGAAGTAAAAGTTTTCGTTTGCAAACCAAAGCGAACGTTCTACTCAACGGCTGATGCAAATCACCGAACAAGGAGACGATCCATGAAAACCCTGTTGTTGATGATGTTGATCTTGTTTTCCGGCCCCGCAGCTGTAATGTCCGGACAGCCCCCTGTGCGGCAGGCTTCCGTGCTCAGCAAAGCTGCATACGTGCTGCTGGATCCGCTTGCAATTCTGGCAGAGCAGACCGCACTCATCCCTGCTACTGCAGCGCTGATTGCTGATGAGGAATCGGTGGATTGTCTTGCGCGTACCATTTATTTCGAAGCAAGAGGTGAGCCTGTCGCTGGCCAAATGGCAGTTGCTTCAGTAGTACTCGCAAGAGTTGTAAGCGACGAGTTCCCTGACACAGTATGCGACGTCGTCACAGAAGCAAGGAAGCCCGGGCGTTTCCACTGCCAGTTTACCTGGTGGTGTGACGGCCGCGCTGATGAGCCCAAGATTGAAGAAGAGTATCGCCAGGCAAAAGCAGTGGCGTTGTTTTCAATGCTGCTTGGTCCGCAGCCCGGTGGACCGACCCATTTTCATGCTACCGATTTGCAGCCACAATGGAACCTGCAACAGGTTGCCACGATAGGTGGGCACGTATTTTATAACTAAGTTTGACAGGAAGATCGACGAGGAATAACAACAAGCCTCATCATATCAACTGTACAACCTCATCAATTTTATTAGGCATTCACGCAGGCTGAGGCTGTTTTCCAGGCTGGGTGTTTCGTCCAGCGAATTCCACTCCCCAAAACACTGAGGTCTGCAGTTTCTACCGCCAGCTCCTGCCGCTGTCTGGACGAGCCAACGTAATCCAGCGCCTGACGCCTTAGAGCGAGAGAATTACGGGGCAAGTACAAGGATAAACAGCGGCGCGTCAGTTTGTAGCCAGGGATGCAGAACAAGGCGCAGGACTATAACGGCACAACTCGCGGCAATAACGAGCAGATACTCGAGGGCAGGGCTTGTTTTGGAGTTCAGTCTGATGTTGACGAGAGCCGTTTTCAGGGTCCGGAAGTAGCAAAGCCCCTTGCTCTGCTACTCCGGGAATACACAATTATATAAATCCCTTTGCTTCGCTTCGCCCCTGAAAACTATTCACGGACAACACACGGATCACGGACAACACACGGGGCAATTCACTTGCGATAAATCTTCGAGCATTACGGTGCTTCAGCGATTTCCTTCATTTTCGCAAGCCCAGCTTCAAACTGAGTGCGGCGGCGCGCGATGTCGGCATCTTTCGCTGCCTGATCCGCTTTGTCGGATTCATCCAGCACCAGTGTGTAAAGCAGTTTTGATGTGGTAGCGGTGACAGGCTTCGCTTCCATGAAGCCATGGTACAGGCTGTAGAACTGGCCCTCGGTAACCGGCTGGGTGTAACCGTAGGAAAGATCAGTCTTGGCAATAAGTATCTCGGTCACCCGACCACCAGCCAGCACGCGCACTGTACCCATGCCGCCGTCGCCCGAGGTCATGACGCAATCCAGCTGTGGGAACCATTCGCTGATATCGCAATACTCGCCCACTTTTGCCCAGACTTCGGCGGCCGGTTTATTGACCTCAATTTCCATTGCGATCGTCACATACTCCGGCGCAGCGAAGGCGGGTGCTGCGCCAGCCAGCATGGCAAGCGCGGTCAATACTGTCGAAAACCGTTGCATAACTTTTTCCTCGAGGGTAGATAAATTTACTTGTTATTGGCTAGTGTCTTGAAAAGATCAGACAGACCCGCTTCAACCAACCTCGTCGAGTATAGAACAGACCTGCGCCGCGACAAAATCCCAT
>CAIYIP010000346.1 GCA_903926285.1 uncultured Gammaproteobacteria bacterium | reverse complement strand
CCGCTCACCCACCACTTGCGTACAACTTATCCACAAGTAATTAACACCAAATACTGCTTGCCTCCAATTTTTAACCCATGATATGGTGTTCGACATGGCCAAATCACCTATATCTTGTGCCTTATGCCATATTACTGTCCCTGTTAGCTGCATCTGCTATTAACCTGCAAGAGTTGAAAACAATGCAAAAAACACCAGATTCAGAGGGCGAAATTTCCGTAAAACAGCAGCTGTTTTACCGGCAGGAAGCCTATCAGTCGTACAGGCAGGATGCCCATAAGTCACACAGGCAGGATGCCCATAAAAAGCCCCGCGCCCAGCACACGCAACACCACAATTAAAAATCACGCAGTAACGCATCGAACTCCCGGAGCTTATACCCATGCAAACCCCAACAGAACATACCAGTATTGCTACCAACGCTCCCACCCGTTCCGCGGCCAAAACCGACGATAATCTGGCGACCATGGCGCCCGGCCAGTTGCGCGTGATAAAGCGTAATGGCGCGGTAGTTGTGTATGACGATTCCAAGATCACCATCGCCATCACCAAGGCCTACCTGGCGGTCGAGGGTGGCAATGCCGCCGCCTCTACCCGCGTGCATGAAACCGTAGCCCGACTGTCCGAGGAAATCGGCAATACCTTCCGTCGTCGCATGCCCTCAGGGGGCAGCATCCATATTGAAGAAATCCAGGACCAGGTCGAACTGCTGCTGATGCGTTCCGGCGAACACAAGGTCGCCCGCAGCTACGTGATCTACCGCAACGAACACGCCCGCCAGCGCGAGACGCAACAGAAGGAGCGTAATGAGTCCGCGCGTCCCGACCTGCTCATCACCATGGAAGACGGCACCACCCAGGCACTCGACACCAACCGCCTGCGCACGATCGTCTCCGAAGCCGTTGAGGGCCTCGAAGGCGTCACCGGCGACAAGATCTACGAAGAAACCCTCAAGAACCTCTACAGCGGCGTCAACTTCAAGGACGTGCAAATCACGCTCGTCATGACCGCCCGCACCCTTGTCGAGCAAGACCCCAACTACACCTACGTAGCCGCGCGCCTGCTGATGGACACGCTGCGCAGCGAAGCCCTGCGTTTCCTTGGTGTCGCCGACAGCGCCACCCAGTCCGAAATGCAGTACCGTTATGCCGCCACCCTGCGCCCTTATATTGAAAAAGGCGTCGCGCTCGAATTGCTGTCGCCAGAACTCTTGAAATTCGACCTGTCCCGCCTCGGCGAAGCGCTGCACCCCGAACGCGACGACCAGTTCACCTACCTCGGCCTGCAAACATTGTACGACCGCTATTTCATCCAGAGCGAAGGCACCCGCTTCGAACTGCCGCAGATTTTCTTCATGCGCGTAGCAATGGGCCTTGCGATCAACGAAGACAACCGCGAAGCACGCGCCATTGAGTTCTACAACCTGCTCTCCAGCTTCGACTACATGGTTTCCACGCCACAGCTGTTCAACTCCGGCACGCTGCGTCCGCAACTCTCGTCCTGCTTTTTGACCACCGTGCCCGACGACCTGTCCGGCATCTACCACGCCATCCACGACAACGCGATGCTGTCCAAATGGGCCGGCGGCTTAGGCAACGACTGGACGCCAGTACGCGCACTTGGCGCCTACATCAAAGGCACCAACGGCAAGTCACAAGGCGTGGTGCCGTTCCTTAAAGTAGTCAACGACACCGCAGTCGCGGTAAACCAGGGTGGCAAACGCAAAGGCGCCGTGTGTTCCTATCTCGAAACCTGGCATCTCGACATCGAGGAATTCCTGGAACTGCGCAAAAACACCGGCGATGATCGCCGTCGTGCGCACGACATGAACACCGCCAATTGGGTGCCCGACCTGTTCATGAAACGCGTGTTCGAGGACGGCGTCTGGACCCTGTTTTCCCCGAACGAAGTGCCCGACCTGCACGACCTGCACGGCAAGGCTTTCGAAGAGCGTTATGCGTTTTACGAACAGAAAGCCAAAGACGGCGGCATCTACGTACACAAGGTTGTGCAGGCCAAAGACCTCTGGCGCAAAATGCTGTCGATGTTGTTCGAAACCGGCCATCCCTGGATCACGTTCAAGGACGCCTGCAACATTCGTTCACCACAGCAGCATGTCGGCTCCGTACACTCGAGCAACCTCTGCACCGAGATCACGCTCAACACCAGCAAAGACGAGATTGCCGTATGTAACCTCGGCTCGATCAACCTTGTACAGCACGTGAGTGAAAAAGGCCTCAACCGCGAGAAGCTCAAGAAGACGATTCACACTGCCGTGCGTATGCTCGACAACGTAATCGACATCAACTACTACTCCGTACCACAGGCGAAAACATCCAACACGCGTCATCGTCCAGTTGGCCTCGGCATCATGGGTTTCCAGGATGCGTTGTACGCGCAGAAGATTCCGTATTCGTCCAACGAAGCCATCACGTTTGCCGACCGCTCCATGGAAGTGATCAGCTACCACGCGATCGAAGCCTCTTCGATGCTGGCCGAAGAACGCGGCACCTACGAATCGTACAAAGGTTCGTTGTGGGACCAGGGCATTTTCCCGCTCGACTCACTTGCGATGTTACGCGAGGCACGTGGTGACAAATACCTGCAGGTCGACACCAGCTCCACACTCGACTGGACAGCGCTGCACGAGCGTGTTGCCGCCAAAGGCATGCGCAACTCCAACGTAATGGCGATTGCACCCACCGCGACCATCGCCAATATCTCGGGTGTATCGCAGTCAATAGAACCCACGTACCAGAACCTGTATGTGAAGTCGAACCTGTCGGGCGAGTTCACGGTAGTCAATCCATACCTGATCCGCGATCTCAAGGCGATAGGCTTGTGGGACAGCGTCATGCTCAACGACCTCAAGTACTACGACGGCAGCGTGCAGAAGATCGACCGCATCCCCGAAGCACTCAAGGTGTTGTACGCAACCTCGTTCGAGATCAATCCGCAGTGGCTGGTTGAAGCTGCCAGCCGCCGCCAGAAATGGATAGATCAAGCGCAGTCGCTGAACCTCTACATCGCTGACGCCAACGGCAAGAAGTTGGATGTGACCTACCGCATGGCGTGGCTGAGCGGCCTCAAGACCACCTATTACCTGCGCGCGCTCGCTGCCACCGGCACCGAGAAATCAACGGTAGCAGGCGGCAAGCTCAACGCGGTATCAGCACAGCCGGCAAACACATCAGCTGCCGACGACGAGCCCAAAGCCTGTTTGATCGACAACCCTGAGTGCGAGGCCTGCCAATAACACGCCACTAAGCAAAGCCTGCCGCGTGGCAGGCTTTATGCCGCTGAAGCAAATGTAGGCTGAAGCAAATATAGGCTGAAGCAAATATAGGCTGAAGCAAATATAGGCTGAAGCAAATATAAAGAGCAGCAACATAAAGGGCGCAACAAGCAGAACAAGAACAACCCAACTGCAGGCCAAACACCTACAGCAAGTTAAAAGCAAAGTCCGAGGAGGACACCACCATGCTGTCATGGGAAGAATTCAACAAAGACGACGCAGATCTTGCGTCAACTCTTGCCACAAGAATGCAATCCGGTTTTGCGGACCAGGCTAACGATGGCAGCACGGAAGCCGCACAGGAAGCGGCCAACCGGCTGGTAACTGCCATGCAGCAACAACCCCAGGCTGCGCCGGGCAAACACGACCAACGCGACTACAACGCAATCCCCGTGCTGTCGCCAGGCATTGAGATCCCTGCAATCATCGAACACGAACAACTCGCCGCCTCTGCCCCGCTCCACCCGGTAGAACAGGCCCTGCGCGCGGTAGCCGCAATTGACCCAGCCGAAGGTGCTGCCGAACTTGCCGGCGCCGCAGTGCGCGTCACCGTCGACCAGAAAGCCATGATCAACTGCCGCGCCGACCTCAACCAGCTCGTGCCGTTCAAATACGACTGGGCCTGGCAGAAATACCTCGACGGCTGCGCCAACCACTGGATGCCGCAGGAAGTCAACATGAACGCTGACATCGCGCTGTGGAAAGGCGAAACCGGTCTCACGCAAGACGAACGCATGATCGTCAAGCGCAACCTCGGTTTCTTCTCGACCGCCGACTCACTCGTCGCCAACAACCTCGTGCTCGCGATCTACCGCCTGATCACCAACCCCGAATGCCGCCAGTACATCCTGCGCCAGGCCTTCGAAGAAGCGATCCACACCCACGCCTACCAGTACTGCATCGAAAGCTTAGGCATGGACGCAGGCGAAATCTTCAACATGTACCACGAGATTCCCAGCGTCGCCAAAAAAGCCTCCTGGGGCCTCAAGTACACGCGCGAAATTGCTGACCCCACATTCCAGACCGGCACGTTAGAAACCGACCAGACCCTGCTCAAGAACCTCATCGCGTTCTACTGCTGCGTGGAAGGCATCTTCTTCTACTGCGGCTTCACGCAGATTCTCTCCATGGGCCGCCGCAACAAAATGACCGGCACCAGCGAACAGTTCCAGTACATCCTGCGCGACGAATCGATGCACCTGAACTTCGGCATCGACATGATCAACCAGATCAAGCTCGAAAACCCGCCCCTGTGGAACGACAGCATGAAGCAGCAGGCCACGCAGATGATCCTCGAAGCCACACAGCTCGAAATCGAATACGCACGCGACACCATGCCACGCGGCGTACTCGGCATGAACGCCGCGATGATGGAAGAATACCTGCAGTTCATCGCCAACCGCCGCCTCGTGCAGATCGGCTTGAAAGAAATGTACCCCGGCGCCCAGAACCCCTTCCCCTGGATGAGCGAAATCATGGACCTGCGCAAGGAGAAGAATTTCTTTGAAACGCGCGTGATCGAATACCAGACAGGCGGTGCGCTGACTTGGGAATGATGCATCCTGCATATTTGTTTTAGCTCCACGGGCCGGACCGAGTAACGCCGGGTTCCGGCCCGATTTTTATTTATCACTAATGAGGTGATGACATGGCTGACAAAAAAGACATCGAAAACAATTCAGAACAAACATTGATGACACTTGAGCAGCTAAGCCAAACGCTCGAGGTGATGACACATGTGGTGGATCGGCTGAAGAATCATCTGACGCGGCAGATGTCGCTGAATGCTGAGCTATTCAACGATGAGGAAAAGCTGCGCGCAGCGGAGGCGGAACAGCGGGCGGAGGCGGCGAAGAAGTTGAAGGAAGAGAGTTTTGTGGTGGAGATTACACAGAAGGAGTTAGAGTCCGGGAGCAAGGGCAAAAAGGTTTTGCATTGAACCTCGATTGAACCCTCGTAAGTCAGGGATAATTCACTGCGTGACGCTTGGATTAAACTCACATGGAACTCACATGGGACGCCCGCTTTTTTTAACTCTTATCGAATAGCCCCAATTCACGACCAAGTGCGCCGCCTCACTTTTGAAGTCTGTTGAAAATGTACGGCGTCGTTTTGCCATTGAACACCTCATTCAAGGTGGTTAGATTACCGCCCAAGTTAGT
>CAIYIP010000345.1 GCA_903926285.1 uncultured Gammaproteobacteria bacterium | reverse complement strand
GGAGAGCCTTTGATAAACTCCAAGACACGTCCCTCTGAAGAAATCGAAGAACGACGCTCCCAAGGCCACACCAACGTTTACAAACCCAACTCGCAGACTGTTTCTTTGCGCCTGCCTGACACCATGATTGAAGAAATAAAGCAGTTGGCACGTCAGCGGGGCACATCATTTCAAACACTCGCAAAAGCATTTCTTTCGGAAAAATTAGCCGAAGTGAAATGAGAACAGAACAAGTCGCGCAGAACCTAAACTGCCTGTATGCACACTTCTACTCTAGCTGAATCTCACATTCTGCACCCAGCAGCACCTCGTGCCAAGCCTTATACGGCAGGGAATTAAAACGAGCCATAAGGGGCAAATCAAAAGATGTAATACAAGCATTGGATCCTGCCTGGCTGGCAGCATCACCAACAGATATATAAGCGATTTCACTTGCCGTATTTGCTGACCAAAGGTTTATGGCTGTGAAAAAATCCTGCTAGCACTTGGCGCGGCGGTGTCACTGGCAATAGTTCGGCTAACGAACCTCCCGATTAGTCCTCCAGGCTGGAGCCTTATTTGTGGAGATTTTACCCGGAAAAACAAGGGATAAGCACATACAAAGGCGTATTGTGTTTCAAACTGGATGGCTTATATACTGGCCCACCTTTTCGAGCTGGCAAGTAATGCAATTATTTCCGGCCTGAGATACACGCTGGCAAGGTTCAGCAAGCTACCAATAACAAAATCGCTGTTTTATTTCACAGAGGACATACCATGAAACGCCTGCTCATTCTTGCTTTGGGCCTGGTTATGGGCACGTCAGCCCTGGCTCAGGAACCCTACCCTTTTGTTTCCACTCCCATAGCAGAATTTAATGAGCCCTGGGCTCTGGAATTCCTGCCGGATGGTCGACTCCTGATCACAGAAAAAAGTGGCACCATCCAGTTGGTAACTCAGGATGGCAAGAAAACTGAAGTGACTGGCGCTCCGACCGTAGCCTATGCCGGTCAGGGTGGTTTGGGCGACATCAAGATCCATCCTGATTTCGCCAACAACAAAACCGTTTACATCAGCTATGTAGAAGCCGGTGACAACGACACCAGCGGCGCCGTAGTTGCCAAAGGCACACTGAATCTGGACAAACCCGCCGTTGAAGGTCTGACTGTTATCTGGCGCGCACTACCGAAACTCAACAGCGGCATTCATTTCAGTCACCGCATCCTGTTCGACAGTGAAGGCCACATGTTCGTCTCCGCCGGTGAGCGCAACTTCAATTCAGAAGAACCGGACAAGGCACCAGGCCAGAAGCTCGACAACAATCTCGGCAAGATCATGCGTCTGAACGACGACGGCACTCCTGCCGCAGGCAACCCTTTCGCTTCACAAGGTGGCATCGCCGCCGAAGTCTGGTCCATGGGCCATCGCAACCCACTTGGCATCGCATTTGATGCCTCTGGCCAGCTGTGGAACATCGAAATGGCCCCGCGCGGCGGGGACGAGCTAAACATGGTAAACCCCGGCAACAACTTCGGTTATCCGTACCTATCCAATGGCAACCATTACAACGGCAAGATCATTCCTGACCACGACACCGATACCGAAGGCAAATACGTGGCGCCGAAAATGTGGTGGAACCCGGTAATTTCCCCGTCCAGCCTGATGTTCTACACTGGCGACCAATTTCCTGACTGGAAAGGCAATGCATTCATCAGCGGCCTCTCATCGCAGTCCATCATTCGTGTTGCAATCAACGCCGACAATGGCAATGCCACTGAAGCCCAACGTTTTGTTATGGGTAAGCGCATGCGCGGCCTGAAACAGGGTCCAGATGGTAATATCTGGGCCATTGAAGATGGCGCAGGTGGCCGTCTGCTCAAGCTGACGCCACGCAAATAATAGATCTTTGGAGGAAGAAAAAAGGGAGCAGTTGCTCCCTTTTTTTATGCGTGCAGAAAAGTCAGTTTGTGGAAATCGCCGCGCTTTTGTCTGAATCCGTGAAAGTTATGCCGCTTTTATGTGATGCAGTTCCGTTTTCAAAAAGTAGGCTCCCTATAATCAGACTCCTCG
>CAIYIP010000344.1 GCA_903926285.1 uncultured Gammaproteobacteria bacterium | reverse complement strand
TTGGCAGAAGCTATTGCGCCTACAACCAGCGCCCCTTGCAGCAAGGTACCCCGGGTAATTGACTGAGCGCCGTGGCCTGCTGCGGCATGGACAATTTCATGACCGAGTACAGCAGCGAGTTCGGCTTCGTTATCAAGTTCGATCAGCAAGCCGCGATTTACCGCAATCTTGCCACCTGGCAATGCCCAAGCGTTGGGTACACCATTGTTGAGTACAACAAATTCGTAATCGAGCGCGCGCTCGCTGACGGCAGCGAGACGTTGGCCAACCTCATTGACGTAGCTGGTAAGGGCCTGCTCAGTCTCAAACTGGCCACCCTGGCTTTGCTGGGAAGGTGAATATTGTTCGGCGCCGATTTTGCGTTCCTGCGCTTCCGACACAATGCTGAGCTGATTTCTGCCCGTTACGGGATTGACTGCGCAGCCCGTAACAAGGCAAAGTGCAAGCAGTCCTGAAATTATGCGTTTCATAGTATTAGTCCTTTAGTACCATAGTAGAGTCATCATTGTAGTGGCGTAATCCTGCCAGAGAAATAACCCAACCTACCTGCCTGATTTTAAATAACTTTTTATCAAATTTTTAGTTGAACAACCCACCCCGATCAACCTGCCTTCACAAGGCACAGGGAAACCACCATCAAGGAGCTCGTATGAAAGCCGCTTTAGCATTGGCTGTCGCCACCGCATTTATCACTAATTCCGTTTATGCCCAGCCCAACCTGGTGTTGATGAACGGCGAAGGCCAGTTGGCAAAACTCAGCGACATAGACAAAAGTTTCATCATGAGCTGGATGACTACGCTCGACCTCGAACAATGCACTGCGCAGAATCTCAGCTCTCGCCCCTTTGTCAGCTACCGTTTTCTGCAGGTACCTCTTGAAGATTTACAGTTGTATCTGGTCGTGCAGCCCGATGTCATCCGTACCGGTCAAGTGATCATGTACTCCGAAACGCCGGAAGGCCTGGTGGAGTACACCGGCTGTAACATCGCAACCATTCTTCCAGTGCTTGCCGTGATGGTCACGGCAACAGTAGAAGAGCAGTCGCGCGTCAGCCTCATGCAACAGCATGTACTCGCGGCGAATTCGAGCCTGACGACGTACGAACCCAACTACCTGATGCTGCGCAACGACAGTAACGATAGCGATACGATGTATATGGATTTCACGCTGTCATCCAAATATCCGGTGTTTCCAAACGAACCCCACCTGAATGCATTTCATGAACTGACAACGAACACCATAGAAAACCTGCTGCCGGGCAATGGTGAATTCTTCATGCAGCTTTACCTTGGATTTTCTGGACGCTTTTCGCAATACGTCGGCACGCGCGATTCTTCGCCAGTCGTTTCGCGCCGCTACAATCCCAACATCTTCTATCGTATATGGGGCACCGAAGTTAACTATCTTGATGTGGGCACGGGCCACGAATCGAACGGTCAGCGTATTCATACCGACGCCGGTTTTCTGCGCGAGGCCGATGACTTCGCAGCCAACGGTGAACCACGTGAACATGCGCGTGACGGCATAAGCCGCGGTTGGGATTACAACTTCATGCACTGGCAGCACGACTGGAACGACAATCTCGTCACCGGCATAACCCTGCGTCACTATCTTCCTGACGGCCCGATGCAAGGACCAATCGAGGAATATAATTTATGGGAGGATGGCGGCTCTCATCTGCGGCCGCGCGATAACTACGATGGCGTATCGCTTAATGCCCAGTATCTTTTTAATCGCAGCCGCTGCCTGTTGTCGGAACTGCCGTTCTGTTTCAAGAAAATGGAAGTCACCCAGGAAACCGGCTACGGCAAGATGTTTGAAAACAACACCACTACCGTGGAATTTACCTCAGACATTTTTGGCTTGCCGATCCAGCTTTGGACCAAAACTGGTTACAACAGCAACCTCGTGGATTACTACCAATACACGACGAGCTGGGGTATAGGTATTGAGCTTCTTAGTCGCTGATTCCTGACAGCGTTGCAAGTGAAGTTGACACGCTAAAAGTTGTCCTTAATAAAAAAATTAGTTCAATGCCGGGTACTGCTGCCGTCGCCTAGCTATTGTGCTTCATTCATGAATTAGGCTACGTCCGAGTCTTCTTCACTGATCTGCAGTTCCTCGTCGTTATAGTCACGGCTGAATATCTGCCAGAACACGATAAACACAGCAGCGATCAGCGGCCCTATCACAAAGCCATTTATACCAAACATGGTGAGGCCGCCAAGCGTCGACAGCAGCACCAGCCAGTCAGGCAGCTTGGTATCACGTCCGACGAGCAGCGGACGCAGGATATTATCGGTGAGACCAATCACGACAAGGCCATAGATTATCAGGGTCAGCCCCGCCCCGAACTCACCTGTAATGAACAGATAAATCGAGAACGGCAGCCAGATCAAACCCGCGCCGACAGCAGGAATCAGCGAGACTATTGCCATCGCGACTGCCCATAGGACCGGGCCCGGGATATCAAGAATCCAGAAAATCAGTCCACCCAATGCGCCCTGCACAACCGCCACCACGAGGTTGCCCTTGACTGTGGCGCGCGTCACTTCGGCAAATTTCGTGAACAGCAATTTTTCCCGTTCGTCGCCGAGAGGCAAGGCACGTGCGACCAGATCAACAAGTCGCGGTCCGTCACGCAGCAAGAAAAATGTCATATACAGCATCAGGCCCAGACTCAGGAAAAATTGAAACGTGCTCTGCCCAAGCGAAAACGCATTTCTGGCGGCAAAACTACTTGCAGCGAGTGCGCCGGAAGTAGCACGTTCCTCAAGTGCGGCCATGTCCAGTTTCAGCCAGTCCATCACGCGCTGCAGCGCAGGCAGAGCGGTGCGCACACGGCCGAGGTAATCATTCGGATTAATCGCGCCGGATTCAATCCGCGCATAAAGATGGGTGCCTTCCTGCACAAAGGAAGTCAGGATCAGCAACACGGGTATCACCACGACAACGACACACAACAATAATGTCGTCAGGGCAATGAGATTAGGCTTTTCGCCCCATCTTTGCCGCAAGCGTTCCTGCACTGGATAAAACAGGAGGCTGATTGCACAGGCCCAGAATACCGGTGCAAAAAATGGCTTGAGCAGATAAAAAAACAGTACGGTGATCAACAGCAACAACAGCAGGAAGGTAAATTGCTCCAGCCTGGTTTTGGTCTGGGTATGGTTATTCGGCATGGCTTTATTACATCGAGTTGGAGATCGTGAAAGGAGGATAAACTGCTGCTTTACCCATGTCGATCAAACTCACTGCCGATTCTATAAAGAAGCCGCGATTAACCAGATGCCAGCCACTGCAGTAAAAAACAACACGACCCGGTTAAACCAGCTTTGCGGGATCCACTCGAGGAATTTCTTGCCGCCAATGGCACCGACGTAAACCAATGGTGCAGTAAGTGCAATCGAGGCGGCGTACTGCATGTGAAAAATATCCTGGCTCATGAAGATCGGTAGTTTGGCCACATTCACAAACAGGAAAAAGATACTGCCGGTACCAATGAAAGCGCGTTTATCGAGATTCAGTAACAAAAAATAAATGGACAGGATTGGTCCCGAGGCATTGCCAATGGTAGTAGCGAGCCCGGCAAGTGCACCTGAAGTATTTCGTGCAGCGCGTGGATGCGCCATCGCAAGGCGGGTAAGTTGCGGCCGCACAGGCTCCATCAATACCAGCAGTAATACCATCACGCCTATGGCTAGGCCGAGGCGTTCATTGTCGAGATTGTTCAACAGAAAGCCGCCCGCAACAATGCCGACAACAACCGGCACTATCATCTTCTTCAATTCCTGCCAATGCGCGAGTCGCCAGTAGAGTGACACAGCAACAGTGTCGCCTATCAATAAATAGATGAGCGTAATACCAAGCGCATCGCGTGGTGAAAATACCAGCGCCACAGTCGCAGACAACAGCGCGCCCAGCGAAGGCAGGCCCGCCTTGATGAAACCGGCGAAGAGCGCAATGAAGGCAAGAAACAGTAGGTAATTGGATTCAAGCAGAGGCATTATCTGCCTTGATACAAGTGAAGCAGGCGACACATGCCCGCGCTCCCCTTGAGTAAGAGAACGTGGACAGGTCTAAGAGACATCAGAGTTACTTGAGAATTTCAGGGATGCAGCCAAAAGGCTTAATTTCGAGTTCGGTGGGCCCGAATTCGCCTTCGGCCAGCGGGAAGTCCCGGGTGAAAAATGCAGGATCGTAATGCTCCATGACAAGTTTGACGTGGTTACTGGCAGCATCGAAGGTAATGCGCTCGACAGTACGCAGCTGATTGGAGTGCAGCAGTGCCGTCATGGGACTGCCTTCCACTTCAACAAACTGGTTCAGCACACCAGGGGTAAAGTGATCGGATTCCACAACCAGCGTATCGCCGTCCCAGTGGCCACGCGAATAACCCAGAATGGTTTCTGGTGTGCCAGCAGGAACCGCATCCTGATTCATATGAACTACGCGTTCTATATCCATCCACTCATGCTGGACGATGATGTCGTCGCCCTGCTGACGGATTGCCAGCGGCGTGCCCGGTGCAAACCAGCCACGGCGAATTGCTACCGGCTCACAGCGATAGCTGGGGTCGTCAATGAAAGGGTTGTATTTTTCGGACGCGGCTTTGGCGACATCGGTCATGAATTCCATCATGAACTGCGGGCCACTGGTCGCGCGATTGGCTGGCGCTAGCATCCAGGTACCATAGATGGAATCACGCTGTGGCAACGTGGGTTTAGCAGCAATCTGTCCGGATGGACCATTGACGCTCAATACCCTGCCATCGGCAAGATGCACAGTATCAAAGAAACATTGCAGAGGATCGCGGCGATGTTGGGAGCCATCAATCTGAATGGTGCTGCCTACGGCAAACATCTCCGGCGTCAGGCCGTTGCGGGTGAGCTGGGTAACTCCATGACTCTCGCATTCCCACTCTACCATGCGGCCATCGGCATTTTCGGCACGCACATGCAGATAGGCATGCGGATTACGTTGTTCAAATTCGGTAATTACGCCAACAATACTGACAGGTTTGCTGGCATCGAAATGCGGCGCAAAACTGTGGTGGGCACTTGCAACAGATGCGAGCAAAGCACTACACGTAAACAGGATTATTCTTGGTTTCATGGTTTTCTCCCCTTGTAAAAAGGGCGATAAAAAATCGCCCTTTGTTGATCATCTTACCAGTGTTAATACTCACCACTCCCCCAAAGTCGTAGCGAGCGCAGTAGCTGCTAGGGTTGGGCGTTGGCGTAACGGCCGACATATGCTGCTTTCGCTACAACCTTGCCCTGCATTGCTGCCATTACGTCTGCGCGGCTTGCGCCTTCAGGCAACTCCAGGTTTGCGCTCAGAGCATAGAATTCAAATACATAATGATGGAAGCGGTCTTTCAAAGGTGCTCCCGAACCCATGAAGCTGGCCTGGCCACGGATGTTGTTTCCGTTCACGCTACCTGCTGGCAGGCTGCCTTCTGCAATGTTGGGGGAAGGAATGTTAAAGGCTACCCAATGCGTTACATCATCAGTGTTGCCGCCAAGGGCAACTTCAATATCGTGGAAGATGATGGCATAGCTCACAGTGGTTTCAGGTGCACCGGTAATTGTGAAGTCAGGCTGGATGTTTTCGCCGTGAGAAGTAAACTTCAGTGGGATGATGCCGCCATCTTCAAAGGCATTGCTTCTTACCTGCATGTTGGGCAACTGAAAGCCCTGCGCCACAACTTGGTTTGCGGTGAATGCCATGACAATTAAAGCCAAGCCAAGTGTAAAAATTTTCTTCATGAAAAACTCCTGATGGTTTTTTGGTTATTTCTTATCGCACTGATTACCGCACCATTTATTTGCGCGCCGTGGATAAGTGCCGCCGATAGTACACGCTTGAACGCGCAAGTTCACCAAGGGAACTTGCCTGGCGGGCCAGTGCAGGCTCCCTAGGTAAAAGTCTGCTTACTCAGGCTTGACGCGCAACGCCACCAGCTCGCCGGGATGACCCGTGTCGCCAATAGGTATCACGATATATTGCACGCCATCGATCGCGTACGTCATCGGCAGACCAGTTTGTTTCGCAGGTAGCTCGATCTCGGCCAGAATTTCGCCAGTCATCTTGTCGTGCGCACGGAACAATGGACCACCACCAGTCTGGCCGCCATATAAGCCTGCGCCTTCCCCTGCAAACAGCAAGGTTTTGGTCAACAGCAATGCGCCACGATCACCATGTCCGGTACGTTCAGGCAAATCGACACCCTGCAGCTTGGGATTGTTCTTGATCTCGTCCGGAGTATCGGCATTTGCCATCATCCACAGATGTTCGCCGGCATTCATGTCAATCGCGGTAATGCGACCATAGGGCGGCTTGATCAAAGGCAGGCCAAAAGGACCTTCCATAGTGATACCGCGCGACGTCATTGCGTAATCGAACTCCGTGTTCCTTGTATCCTTGCCAAGACCCACTTTCATCGGATGCGAGGTTGAAGGAATGTAGAGAATGTTGGTTTCAGGATCGAAGGCAACACCCTGCCAGTTGGCGCCACCACCAAAGCCCGGCATAAACACCGTGCCGCCATTGGTCTCATCGACTATCGATGGCGGCGTGAACAGCGGACCCCAGGTATACCCTTCAAGGATGCGCAGGGCTTCGGCTTTGATTTCAGGTGTGAAGTCGATCAGATCGTCTTCAGTCAGGCCCAATCTTTCGAACGGCGCTGGCTTGCTTGGAATCGGTTGGGTTGACGACAGTTGTTCACCAGGCACGCCATTTTGTGGCACCGGAGTTTCCACAATCGGCCATACTGGCTCGCCAGTAACACGATTGAATGTGTAGATCATGCCCTGTTTGGTTACCTGGATCGCAGCGGGAATGGTTACACCATCCACCACCAGCTCGGCCAGCACGGGGCCAGTGGGGGGATCATAATCCCATACATCGTGGTGCACCAACTGGAAGTGCCACCGGCGTTCGCCGGTTTTGGCATCAAGCGCAATTAGGCTTTGGGAAAACAAATTGTCGCCAGGACGATGGCCACCGTACATGTCACCCGTTGCTGCTTCTACCGGCACATAAACAATACCTCTTTCCAGATCGGCAGACATGGTGGACCAGGCGCCAGCTGCACCGGTGAACTGCCAGCTGTCATTACGCCAGCTTTCAACACCAAATTCTCCGGCTTGCGGTATGGTATGGAATTTCCATAACAACTGACCGGTGTGTACGTCGTAGCCCCTGATGTTGCCCGCCGCGCCTTTTGGTGAAGCTGGTGAGCCACCGGAAGGAAAGGTCGCGCCTACTACTACAACATCACCCACAACCATCGGTGGAGTGGTACTGCCGGCAGGAATCGCCTCTATATCGACTTCAAAACGATCTTCGAGATCTACGCGAAGGTCAACAATTCCATTCGTACCGAAGGTAGGGTCCGGACGTCCGGTAGATGGATCCAGTACAAGCATCTGGTAGCCGGGTGTGATCAGGATCAGGCGCGTAACACCTTCGTTGCGCCACATTGCTATGCCGCGACCTGAGTTCACACGAGGTCCGCGGCGATTGCCTTCGTCAAGGCGATACATCCAGAGATTTTCACCAGTCACCGGATCAATGGCTACGACATCGCGGCGGCGGCCTGCTGTTGTATAGAGTACGCCGTCTATCATAAGCGGCGTAGCTTCGTAGTTAAATTCGGGTTGCGGGCCGTGGTTGATGGTGTGCCAACGCCAGGCGATTTCAAGATTCTGGACATTGTCCTTATTGATTTTATCGAGTGCAGAATAGTGGGTGGAATTACTGTCTCCGTGATAACTGAGCCATTCAGCATCGACGACTCGTTGCGCGATACTTGCGCCATTCTGCACGGAGGCGACACGAACGGGTTCCTGTGATTCATCAAGCCGGATGCTGACGAGCTGTCCGGCATCTGCAGGCAATGCAGTTTCACCAGCGGGCAAGCCATTCTGTTGCAGGATGAAAGCCACCACACTCGCATATTCCTGCGGTGAAAAACCATTGGGATTGTTGACCGGCATGGTACTGGCCGTTATCTGGTAGAAGGCTGCCATGGATTGCCCCGCCCATTTGCTCCAGAACCCGGCACCTACCAGCGCAGGGCCTGCCTCACCGCCACGTAACGTTGCACCGTGACATTCGATACAGGAACGCACATACAAATTGGCGCCAGCAGCGGCTTGCGGATTGGAATAAATTCCATCCAACGTCGAATCCTGCCCCAGGGCAGAACCTGCACCCAACAGCAGGACAGCAGCTGACAATATTTTTTGCGGGAAATTCATAGTGGACATTAGTTGCCTCTTTTAACTATTTGGAGGGGACCGGAACGAGCTGGACGATACTGCGCAAGCAGACTCGAATAGTCAACCGCAGAGGGTGTGTGCAAGCAAGAGTTTCAGGAGATTGAAATAAGACTGCACAATGATTTCACAATCAAAGCACTACAAGACATTTTTGTACAAATCGGAACGGCAAACACAGCCTCTGCATCAGGGCTGCAAGTCAGAAGCAATTTCAGTAATCAGCTTTTTTTGAACAGCGGCTGGATCAGTCGGCGCCATGACAAAGCGAACCCGGTCCAGACCATGAAGAGCGCTGCAAGGGATGCGAGCCCGGCTACAGTCTGCCCCCAGAAACCCAGCACTTCGCCGGTATGCAGAAAACGGGTTATGCCGCGCAGTCGCTGCGCTTCAGGTGTATCGACAAAATTTTGCACACCGATAACATCACCCGTTGTGCGATCCAGCGACAGCCTATGACGCTTGAAGGCCTGGGCACCGTTGCCGCGATCAATCTCTACCTGGATGGACGTCTGGTTTGCTGCGGGCAGGTTGAGTGTAAGACGATTCCAGTCCTCACTGATTTCACCCTGCACTGTCGCCAGCAGGTCATCCAGTGGCAGGAAGATGGGCGAGCTTGTGGTTTCACCGCTGTTCTTGAGTGCGTAGACTGTTGCGATGGTCCCAGCCTGAACATTGCCAAATCGCTGTTCACCAGCCTGGTCATTACCTGACTGTCTTGCATTTACCTGATTGTTGGCAGGTTGGCCATTGGCCTCATTACCCTGTTGTACCTGCGCAGGTCCACCACCGTTGCCTGCTGCAGGAGGAGCAGGTATCTCGGCACCAAAAGCCATGTACATCAGATTGGCAGCCCACGGATACGAAATAACCGCGCCGCTGTAAACGACTGCAAGCAAGGGTATCGCAGCCCAGATGCCAAATATATGATGCCAGTGAAAATCACGGACTTTGCTGTTGGAGTAATCGCCTCTAAACACCAGACGCACTTTGAACATGCCCCATTTCCAGATCGCTGGCAGCCACAGGTACAAGCCGCTCAGTACCAGGAAAAGGAAGATTACATTACTCACGCCAGTGATTTGTCTTGCGATAGCACGGTTCTCGCCTTCTATGCTGAACCAGCGGTGAAAACTGGTAACGGCGCCGAAGAAACTTGCCAGACCGGGTG
Organism: uncultured Gammaproteobacteria bacterium; assembly: GCA_903926285.1. Classification (GTDB taxonomy): domain Bacteria; phylum Pseudomonadota; class Gammaproteobacteria; order Pseudomonadales; family Pseudohongiellaceae; genus CAILUG01. The sequence goes on along the minus strand of CAIYIP010000344.1, from coordinate 428 downwards.
ATTCGACAATCATCGTCTCCCCGGTATAAGGATTCAGGTTGAGACCTCCCCTGCGACCTGCCCTGAAGCTCACCGGTGCACCCGGGTTATTGGTGATCACTACAGCGGCAGCGGCCTGGTCTGGTTGCGCCAGTCGCTGCAATTCCAGTAACTGTTCAAGCGGCAAGCGCGAGTTGGTGTCCGATGCCGTGACGTAGTGACTTTCGGCCACCCAGTTGTTGATCTGTCGTTCGTAGGTCAGCAAGACTCCGGTTAAAGACATGGCAAAAACCACGATGCCCGCAACTACTCCGCAGACCAGATGAGTCCAGAAAACAATCATGCGAATCATGCAATCATCCAGCCATAAAACTTAACGCTTATAATATTGTTAATGATAACTATTATCAACAATAGAAAGATTAGCTCATAGGTAAAATCTGCATAGC
>CAIYIP010000343.1 GCA_903926285.1 uncultured Gammaproteobacteria bacterium | reverse complement strand
AGGCGACACCTTGGTAGTCGAATCCAACGGCTTCAACGAAAAAACCTGGTTTGCGCAAGGTGGTTTGCCGCACACACGTTTCCTGCATTTGACCGAACGCTTCTCGCGGCCAAACATGGATACGCTGCGTTACGAACTGACGGTAGATGATGCCGGCGCTTATACCCGTACATGGACTGGCGGCTTCGATGTCGTCTGGACTTACAACGCGTGGGATGGCACCGACAGCGGCGAAATCCACGAATATTTCTGCCAGGACAACAATCGCGATGTCATGCATATGATCGGCAATTGAGCAGTCGGCAATTGAACTGATGGCAACCGGAACGTCCGGTTGCCGCCACAATGATCAGGCATGTCAACACAACGTAATGAGGCAACAAAGATGAGCAAGATTGATTCTCTTAAAAACGGCTGGATGCTGATGTTCGGCGCGGTCGTATTATCGCTGCTGGCAACCGTGTTGGCGGCACAGGAAGGCCACCCACTGGTTGGCAGCTGGAGCGGCGACCGTATGGTCGACGGCAAAGCTTCGCGAGTGCTGCTCGTGATGGAACTCCACAGGGACCAGACGATCAGCGGTTATGTGCTGGAAAACGGCAAGAAAAGTGCGTTGCAAGATGTGGCGCTGAACACGGATAAGTGGTCAGTGTCGTTCGCACTCGATGAGGGCTACAAGGTTGAAGGCGCCATCGGCGAGCTGGGTTCGCAAACATTGCGCACCATCACCGGCACCTGGACCGACGGCAGCAAGAACGGCGCGTTTCACGTCGATATTAACTAGTACCCTACCAGGAGACAGACCACCACTAACTCGATGCAATTATTCCGGGTTGCTGGATTTTGGTGGTGATCTGTTCCCGTTTCTCTCCATTCACTGGAGGATCACATCCTCACCGAATTGCTCTTTGCAGGTCTTCTGGAAAAACGTACTCAAGTTGCGAAAAAAGCCACGCAGTGGCGAAGTATTTCTCCAGGCCATGGCATGAACCCGATAGATGGATTCACCCTCGATGGACATGACACTCAGCTCATTACGTCCCCTGATTTCTGACCTTATATACAGCGCGGGCAGGAAAGTAACACCCATTTCCATATAGGCCATCTGCCGAATCGCGTCCAGACTGGTCCCTTCGTAGTCCCTCAGCACCCTGGCGTTGAATTTCCTGCACAACTCTTCCACCTGCTTGAAAAACAGATGATGTTCTTCGAGTGCCAGTATTTCGAGACCCTCGAGTTGGTCCGGACGGATGGTGCCCTGCTTTGCGAGAGGGTGATCAACATGCATAACCAGGCACACAGGCTCTCTGAACATAGGCACCACGGTAAATGAAGGGTCTGAGAAAGGTAAGGGACTGATGATCACATCGTAAGTGCCCGACCTGAGGCCCTCAACAAGCTCATTCGTAGTGGCCTCGCGAACGAAAAACTTCACCATCTTGAACTCCTTGCGCATAGAAGGGAGTATCCAGGGCAACGAATAGGGCCCCAATGACGGCGTAACTCCCAGTTTGAAGGTGCCGGCAGGACCCTGGGTTGCAAAATTGGCCGCCTCCATAATGGCATCGGCAGCATTTACGGCCTTCCGCGCCTCCTCAATCATGACACGCCCCATTGGCGTGAGTACCACACCGCCACGCGTACGTTCGAACAGATCGGCACCCAGAGCCTCTTCAAGATTTTTCAATTGTGCGCTCAGGGAAGGCTGCGTGATTTTAAGTTCCCGCGCGGCCTGGCGCAGGCTTGTGTGCCTGGAACTCACGAGAAAAAAGCGCAATTGCTTCAGTGAGAAATTCAAGTCTTTCATAAATTGTCATTCCTGGCTGGCAGTTGTCTCAAAGGCGTGAAAGCAAAATCCAATCATAACCATTATAAAACGGCGATGAACATATCACTATATTGGGCTTCAGAACCAAACAACGGGTTTCTGGTTCATAAAAACTATCACAGGAAATCACTATGAAAAAACTTATATCAGGAATTGCTCAATTTCAGAAAACCCTGTTCAAAGACCATGAAAAATTATTTGCGGAATTGGCGCGTCAACAAAAGCCTGAAGTTATGTTCATAACGTGCTCGGACTCTCGCATCGATCCAAATCTGCTTACCCAGACGAACCCAGGCGATCTGTTCATTTGCCGTAACGCTGGCAATATCGTCCCTCCCCATTCGCTGACAACAGGTGGCATTACTGCTTCCATAGAATTTGGCACAAGCGTACTGGGTGTCAAACATATTGTGATATGTGGCCATACAGATTGTGGCGCGATGAAGGGCGCGATGAATCCAGGCGCCATAAAACATCTCCCTCATGTATCCAACTGGCTCGCAAACACTGCCGCTGCGGTGGCCCGGGTAGAGGCTCGCAACGACTCTTTGACCCAAGACCATTTACTGGAATTAACAGAAGAAAATGTAATTCTGCAGCTACAACATCTGGAAACCCATCCTCCGGTGGCGGCCAAACTTGCCCGAGGTGAATTGATGCTGCATGGATGGGTCTATGACATCGAGCATGGCGAAGTCTACTGCTATGAAAAAAACTCGCGTGGTTTCGTGCCCGTCGCCGAGCACTACGCCCATATTATGGCGAACTCCGGCAGCACTCCGGTGGCAGCCTGACAGCAGCATTAGGCCCGACCACTCGTGTCCCCTGGCGCTCCCTCAACATGTGTTTTTACCAAATGCAAATTAGTGAGGAATAAAAATGATGAACATAGACAGCAGACTTTTTCAGAACTTAAAAAGTGATCTGCCCGCAAGCATTGTAGTTTTTTTTGTCGCGCTGCCATTATGTCTTGGCATCGCGTTAGCGTCGGGCGCGCCTCTGTTTTCCGGGATCATAGCCGGGATCGTAGGGGGTATTTTGGTGGGTTTCGCGAGTGGTTCGGCGTTGGGGGTGAGTGGTCCCGCCGCTGGGTTGGCCGTCATCGTATTTGGTGCACTTGCAACGCTTGGTTCGTTCCAGGCGTTTTTAGTGGCTGTAGTACTGGCTGGATTTATTCAAATAGCGCTCGGCTACGTCAAGGCAGGTTTTATTGCCTATTTTTTTCCGTCCTCGGTCATTAACGGCATGTTGACTGGTATTGGCCTGCTGATCATCCTCAAACAAATACCCCATGCACTAGGGTATGACTTTGAATATGTTGGCAGTGAGTCTTTCACGCAGAATGACGGGGAGAATACTTTTTCCGCTCTTGCCAATGCCTATAGCCTGTTTACCCCCGGGGCTGTCCTGATAGCTTTTATATCGCTGGCGATATTGGTGTTATGGGATCAGGTGCTGACAAAAACACATCGGATATTTCAGCTGATTCAAGGTCCGCTCGTTGTGGTGGTGCTGGGCATAACAATGAACTCCTTGTATCAGACAGGCATGCTCAATTTAACGCTTGGCGCGGATCAACTGGTGAACCTGCCGGTCACATCCGGGTTGTCTGAATTTTTCATGCAATTTACCTTCCCCGATTTTTCCCACTTAACCAATCCCGACGTTTATAAAATTGCCGCGATTCTGGCGATTGTGGCCAGCATCGAAACATTATTATGTGTTGAGGCAACAGATAAACTCGACCCACTAAAGAGGGTTACGCCTTCTAATCGAGAACTGAAGGCACAAGGCCTCGGCAACATAGTTTCCGGGCTGCTGGGTGGCTTGCCAGTAACCCAGGTTATTGTGCGCAGCTCTGCCAACATTGCTTTCGGTGCCAAATCGCGGCTATCTGCAATTTTGCATGGATTCTTCCTGCTGATCAGCGCCATTACGATTGCAGCACTGCTCAATATGATTCCGCTGGCAAGCCTCGCCGTGATCCTGATTATGGTCGGATACAAGTTGGCGAAACCTTCTCTTTTCAGAAAAATGTATGCGTTGGGGTGGGAACAATTTGCACCGTTTACTACCACGGTAATTGCCATACTGATGACAGATCTTCTGACAGGCATAGGCATCGGCCTGGCGGTCGGCTTGTTATTTACGCTGCATCACAGTTACAGAAATTCACACCATATGAAAAGTACCACGACCACAGAAGGTGGCAGAGAGGTGCACCATATTGTGTTGGCGCAGGAAGTTTCGTTCTTCAACAAGGCAAGTATCATTGCGGCGCTTGAGGCGATTCCTGAAAAATCCCGGGTAATTATCGATTGCTCCAACTCGAAGTCGATCGCTTATGACGTAGCTGAGTTTATTCGGGATTTTGCCTTACACGCCGGGAGCAAAAACATGATCGTGGAAACGATTGATTTTATTGAACCAGGAGATCAGCTGCGCAAGTAAGCGGGAGAATTGTGAAAGGAGATGCGGGTATGAGCTGACCTGATGGCACTTACTTAAGGGCACTTCCGGAAATTGTTTGAGCGGGCTGCTGTGCAAAGTCAATTTCAAAAAACGTAGCCGAGCCAGCGGCCTTCCTAGTTCATCTTGAGCTCCTAGAGGCTAGTTTCCTGAAGCTTGCGCAAATGCCTGAAGTCAGGAGCGGAACCGACTTAAAAAAAAGGGCCCTGGCCGTAGATCTTATCGATCTGCAACCAAGGCCCTTTGTATTCCAGACTCCCTATTCAGGAATCAATTATCTGCGGTTTCCGTTTCCTCATGCACCTGTTCGTCTTCAGGGTCCACTGTTTCGATAGCCGGTGGTGCCTGCTGCTCTGCCAGCGTTTCGGTGGCGCGGGCGATCAAGTAGGCACGAATTGCGGCGGTGTCGGCGGGTTGCAGACGATCAGCAAAACTCACCATGCCGCGTTCCTGACGCGCTCCACCAAGTACGATAGCGTCGAAGCCTTCCTGTGAATGCAGCATCGGGCTCACGAGCAGGTTGGGGAAGTTGGCACCGCGTGCTGCGCCGCCATTACCATGGCAAAGCGAACAGGTTGCGTTGTAGTGTTCCTGGCCTGCTGCGACTTCTTCTGCACTTGCTGTCATCGGCGGCGGACTTAGTTGTGGTGCAGTGAAGCTGACTGGCTCGGGCAACACGGCGGTCCCACCAACAGTAAACACAAGCATTCTGGAATGGTTCGGCGCGTAATAGTTGCCAGCCTGGTTGATACCCACGCTCGCCGCTATATATTGCTTGCCGTCGAGTTCGTAGGTGATTGGTGCTGCTACCATGCCAGTCTGGGTATCGAACTCCCACACTTTGGCGCCAGTAACTGCATCGTAGGCGCGGAACTGATTGTTATTATTGCCGCCGCCGGAGAACACCAGCCCACCACCAGTTGCGAGGACGCTGCCTGTGGGACCATTGAGTTCTTCGCTACGCCATACTTCCTTGCCTGCGACCGGATCCCAAGCCGAAACAAAGCCCACGAATTCGCGGGGCTCTGTGGGGTTTTCGCGGTAGAAGGTCCCGCCAGCTGCCATGTCGATGCCAAGATTGGTACCAAGTGGATTTGGTGTGAAGTTTTCCATGCTCTGCATCACGAAGTAAGCACGCTGACCTGCGATGTAGACAAGACCGGTGTCGGGATTGAAGGCATTGGCATGCCAGCCATGAGCACCCTGCACACCGGGAGAAAGATTAAAGATATTGTCACGATCGTAACGCGCTTCGGGCACTTCGATCGGACGGCCTGTCGCCATGTCGACGCCCGTGGCCCAGTTCACTTCCGTGAACGCATCAGCTTTCAGCAGTTCGCCGCTCGCCGCATCAAGCACATACATGAAACCGTTCTTGTTGGGCTGCACAACGACATGACGCGCCTCGCCATTGAAGGTCAGGTCGAGCAACATCATCGGGCTCATTGCATCGTAGTCCCAGGTGTCGCCCGGAGTGGTCTGGTAGTGCCACGCGTATTCACCGGTATCGGCATCTACTGCAAGTATGGATGCCACGAACAGGTTGTCGCCGCCTTCCGGGTCACGCGCGCGTTGATCCCACGGGGTACCGTTGCCGGTGCCGAACATGATGAGGTTGTTTACTTCGTCATAAACGATAGCGTCCCATACGGTGCCGCCTCCGCCGAGTTCCCACCACTTGCCGCTCCAGGTACCGGCAGCCATTTCAATCTGCGGGCTTTCAAAACCAAGCTCCGGATTGCCGGGTACTGTGTATACGCGCCAACGGTCTTCACCGGTGGTGGCATCGTAGGCGCCGAGATAACCACGCACACCAAATTCGCTGCCGGAATTGCCGATCAATACCTGCCCTTTGACCACACGCGGTGCGCTGGTCACGGTGTATTGCTTGCTCTGGTCAACCGTAAGCTTGCGCCATTCTTCCACACCAGTTGCGGCATTGATTGCAATGAGATAACCATCCAGCGTACCGATATAAATCTTGCCTTCATACGCCGCAAGCCCGCGGTTGACGATGCCGCAGCATACTTTTGCGGCAATTTCTTTTGGGGTTTTGGGATCGAACTGCCAGAGCTGGGCGCCGGTACGCGCATCAAATGCATAGACCTTGCTCCAGGCAGTGGAGACATAAATCACGCCGTCGATATACAGCGGCGTGCCTTGTTGTGACAGGTTGGTGTCGTAGTCCGCAAACCAGGAAAGACCCAGCTGGTTGACGGTGTCGCGATTGATTTCAGCCAGCGGACTGTAATGGCGTTCTTCATACGTGCCACCAACCGTCAGCCATTGTGAGGGGTCATTTTTGGCATTGAGCAAACGTTCTGTAGTGACGTTAGCTGCAACTGCAAGAGTCTGGCCTGCGGCATCCTGTGCAGCAGATGCAGCGGCGTCAAGCGTTTGCGCCGACTCCTGCT
>CAIYIP010000342.1 GCA_903926285.1 uncultured Gammaproteobacteria bacterium | reverse complement strand
GTGCAATCACGTCACCGGGCTGCGCGGTCTCAGGCACTAACTCAGCGCGGAACAGGAATTTTGGACTGGACAGTATCGCAAGCATGCCGGTCTTGATGCCCTCATCGAAGTTGCCCTGCTCGCGGCCATCCGCATAGAAGCGCATGGCATTGGTCAGATCATCTTCGGTGATTGGGCGGCGGAAGGCCTGCTTGGCGAGATTGGCAAAAATCTGGCGCGCACAATCGATTTCTTGCTCGGGTGCAGCCGGTACGCAAATCATGATCTTCTGGCGGCTTGCGGTGTTAATCACGCCACTGGTCTTTATTGGACCATGGATCTGGACACCACGTGTGCGCGCTATGCGACCCATGCCGCGGTTGAGGCCGGTATCACTGAGGAATTCATCGGATTCGGCAAAACTGCGCGCCTTGAAAGCAACCCCGATTTCATGCGGACCGGAAGTCAGCGTCACGGGGATGTTGGCAAAGCGGCCATTGATTTCTGCTACCGCCGGTGCCTGCTCCTGATCGAGTTTGCGCAGGTCTTCACCGCCGCCAATGCTGCGTTCGAAAATCTTTTCGCCATCAACAGTTACGATGACGGTGTGCTCATACTCCATGCCACCCGTATAACCGGCGCTGGCCATGCCCGGAATGGTGATCGTGTAATCGCCATCCACCGGGAAGATATGTTCGATGAGCACACCACCACGTGTGCCGAGGGGCAAGCCGTGAATGTGGTTGCCCTGGTCGGAGCTGTCGACAGCATAAAACGCGGTCTCAACGCGCGGATTGGGCGAACCAACCGCCTGCTCGCTAACGAGGCGTGCTGCGGCAATGTACTGGTCGAGAAACGCAGGCGAGACTTTCAGGACATTCGCCATATTATCGAAGCCGTCACTGTTGTCGTCTTTGGGCAGCGCAAGTTCGGCATCGATTTTTACGCCGGCAATTTCAAAAATCGCATTGGCGTATTCAGTGCGGTTGAGGCGATGCAAGCCAACCCGGCCTGGATCGGGCTGTTCTTCAAAATGGGTATCGAGTACTTTTTCCATGCTCGTGATCAGCCCCCAGCGCTCTTCGTCGGAAGGCTGCTCCTGGCTTGGCGGCGGCATGACACTGTTGCGCAGTTTCTTCAGCGCCATCTCGAAGGTTTCGGCCTGGCTGACAAGATCTTCCGGCGTCATGACAGTGAAATCGACGCCACCAGCATAGTCGTCGCCGTTGTGGCATTCGGTACAGTACGTTTCGATGGTGCCCCAGTGCGGCTGTAATTCAACGAGCGCGGATTCATACGCGGCAGCCTGGACTGACGCAGCAGCAAAACCACCCAGCAGCAGGGAGGCCATGCTGACAGCGCGGGCTAACTTGCGTTTTTTAACAACTTGCATACTCATCTCCCACTCCAACAGATCAACAATATAGATCTGGGCACTACCTTGATAATCAAGCCTAAATGATCCCTGGTACTGCGCGGCCCGGCACGTGGTACCAGGTGCCGTTATACAGCTGGGTCAGGAATAACTGAGGATCGCCCCAGCGCGGATTGAATTCCATCATCGGGTCCGCTGCCTGGAACTGCGCCAGACTGCGACCGGTTTTAAACGCTTCCGCTACCTTGTTATACGCAACATCCAGCATGGCAGCCTGGGCCTGCAAATGTTCGAGGGCAAGCACGGTGCCATGGGATGCAACCACTTTGGTGTCAACGTTGGCACGCGCAATCAGGCCGGCAGTTGCTTTCTGGGCACCACCGATCCAGCCACCCGTGACGTAATCGAGCATGGGATAACCTTCGCCGCCGACCATGTCGCCCACCACCAGCACGTTGGCCTGGGTGAAATGGACGTAGATATCGCCATCGGTATTGGTCTGGCCAAGGAAGCCGTATTCGATCACTTCAGTGCCGAGGCTCAGCGTGCCGGTTTTATAAATCGTCTTGTTGGCGCGGGTGTCGGCGGGCATCGGCTGGTACATATGGTCCTGCCACTCGACATAAAAATCGGCGCCCTGCCAGAGGCGGCTGTTTTCATGCGCGATGATCGGCACGCCTTGCGGCCCGAGCAGGTAATTGAGGCCACAGTTTTCGGGGCGCCAGTTGGTATTGAACAGAGCGCTGATGGGCTTGTTGTTGGTAAGCCGCTGGATTTCCGCGAGCAAGGCCTCGGCGTTTTCCTGCAGGCCACCATTGACCACAACCACTGAGTCGGTGCCTTCAGCAATGACCACATTGCTGCCGGCGCCACTGATCAGCGTCAGGTTGCCACCGAGACTGGTGCTGCTGAAGCTGGCTTGCGCCAGTGCGATACCGGGCAAGCCGAGCACCACACAAGCAGCGGCCAGGCCAATTAAAACATCTCGTCGTTTAATCATAAGCTTTTGTAATACCTGCTAAAACCTTGCTTTTCTAGAGCCTGTTGTAGCAGGCAAAAGCGCAAGATTTAAGGAATAAAAATAATCTCGAAGTCCTGCGACTCTCTGGCTTACTGCTAATTCAGGTCTTATTAAGTCAGGAGCACCTTAAGGCGCTATAGACCCCGATCTTACACCTCTTCCTTGCCACCGATTCATGGATTGAAGTCCGGAACCTGCAAGCCCTTTTCCTGCAGATGCTGGTCATAGATACCTTCGCTGCAGGAATATTCCATGATTGTGTTTTCGGGCGACCATCTCAGGTTACCGTTGACGGTTATCGGCTGGGTGTAAAGGCGCTCATCGGTCAGAGTGAGCTGGTTAGTGATATAGCGGGTGGTAATGCCGTCTTCGGAGGTCCGGTTTTCCACTGCAATGCGCTCGACGATGGTTGCCGTATCGGTATTGGGCAGGCGGCGCATGTAGGGATATTCACGCAGATTGGTTGTTTCGACCACCAGCGTTTCGCCCTCCCAATGCCCGACCGAATAACCCATGCCTGTATTCAGGATTGGCTCAGGACGTGGAAACCCCTCCATATAGATCTTGCGATACTGGAAATAACCTTCCCAGAACATATTGATAAATGCGTCAGTCTGCACAATCTCGACTGGAAACGGCGCGCCCCAGATACTGCGAGGCAGGCCGGGCGATACACACCAGCCACCGGGGTCATCGTCGATGGCAAATGCAGCCAGGTATTCGTCCTGAAGTTTTTTGCCAAAGTCGTTGAGCGGTAGCTCGCGGGGCGACTGCCCGGCGCCACCGGCGGGGAACCAGACACCATTGATGTCGACCTGGGCACTGGCAAGAGAACTGAAGCTTGTGAGCATCAGCGCTGCAAGTAAGGATGTTTTCATAGTCGGATTTTAGCCCTCTTTATCCACGTTTCTGAAAAATCAAATTGGGAAACGAATGGTGGGGCCAGCGTAAAAGCACCCGAGCCCGATACTGCAGGACCTGTGAGTTGATTACTGCTGAAAATCCTGAAATATCGCGGCGCCTGTCGAACACCCGGGCGATATTCATGACCTCCCCCATTATTATTATTTTGGGTGTAGAAACCTGCCCTGAAGGCAGTAATTTGAGGTCGACTTTAGCACAAGAGTCTTTTTAACCCTAGGGAGCTGGCGAATCAGAGGCTGGCACTGACCAGGGTCAATCTTCGATTTTTTCGTGCGAGGCAACTTCGCCCTGGCTCCAGTAACCTGCGGCCTTGAGCCATTCCTTGGGATGGTGGAAGTTGTCGAGCACAAAGCGGCGGACAACACGGGCGGTGCGGGCTTCGGCGGCAATCCAGATGTAGCCATCACCCGGTGGACAAGTAAATGCGGCGAGCGCTTGCTGAAACAAGTAAGCGTCGTCGACGTGTTGCCCCGCGCGGTAAACCCACAAGGGATTCCAGACAGCGGAACTCGCGAATATCTGCTCCTCACTTGCCTCGTCGATGATTACGAGAGTGGTGACGGGCACCCCAGGACGCAACTCCTCAACTCGCCGGCCAATCGCGGGAAGCGCGGTTTCGTCGCCGATCAGCAGATACCAGTCGAAATCGTCAGTCACTACGCTGGAGCCGCGCGGCCCACCGATTTCGAGCGTATCTCCGCGCTTTGCCCCGCGGGCCCAGGCGGTGGCGGGACCCGCTTCGTGGAGAAAGAAATCAATCGTCAGCATGCGCCGGTCGGCATCGTATGCCCGAGGTGTATAGTCCCGCATGCTGGCATCAGGGAGAGCGCCACTCTCGGTAGCAGGTTCCGGGAAGATCAGCTTGATGTGATCATCCGGCGCACCACTGACGAAGTCATGGAGTTCGGGTGAGGTAAAACGAATACGCTGCATGCCCGGCGTTATCCGCTCGACCTCCGTGACCGTCAATAAACGCCGGCGGGTTTCCCGGCGAACCCGGGTAATCTGGTGAGTTGTCATGGCAATACCACTTATTGGAGAAGCTCAATGTTGCGCGCTGCCTCGTGAATCACATCAGCAGCGCGGTTTGCCATGATAGTTTTACGCTGGTGTAACCCGCCACTCATTTTGTAACTTGCGGCAGGCAAAAAAAATCCGAAGCGAGGCAAGCTGCGCTTCGGATTATGTTCGGCAAATTTTGTGAAAAAAATCAGCCTGGCTTTTTAACTACGAAGAAGAACTGGTCTGTTGCTCTGCCAAGGCTTTCATCGCTGGAGGAAACAGTGTGATCATCCGCTGGATTATCGAGCACGTCTGATTCACTCACGATTTCAAAACCTGCCTTGAGTATCTGTTCCCGCGCGATGCTGGCTGGTACACGATGCAAGTCATTATTGGCGGCACCTTCAGTACCTTCATGGTCGATGATGGCAGCAATGCCACCTGGCTTGAGCACATTGAAGATATCTTTCAAAAACGCCTGCGAGCCTTCTTCGCCACGGAAGTTATACGCATCGTGATAGTTAAGCGCAGTCACTGCCGCATCAGCCACGCCTGCGGGCATTTCATTCATCGGAACAAACATGGGCTCTACATTGCCAAGGCTTGCCGCGAGATCGCGTTGCGCCTGACCGTTATTGTTCTGCAAAGGACGTACGCCAAACTGCGAATACACTTTGCCTTCGGGACCCACAGCAGCCGACAACACATAAGTAAACCAACCGCCACCTGCAGATACGTCTACTACTGTCCAACCTTCCTGTACGCCCAGCACTTCCAGGGTTTCCTTCGGCTTGCGCGCAGCGTCACGGTCCTTGTCAGCCTGTGGCCGCGTTGGTGCCTGCAATTTGGCGTCAAAATCATCCGGCAGTGCTACCGCGAGTGTGGACAAGCCGAGACTCATGATTACTGCGAAACCGGCTTTCTTGATGAACTTGTTCATAATTACTCTCTTTTTTTAAATTGGATTGAAATTTTGCACTGCTACTTTCCAGAGCCCTTCGCGGCGGGGCAAAGTAAACCACGGACCCGCATTAATCAAGGCAGACCGGCCTTGGGGTTGGCACTTTCATGGAGAAGGCCTCAAGTCAGGCCATCCCGCTATCTCGACCGTATTCGCGCACCTGTTTTGGCCGCGCTGACTACTTCTGCCACTGACTCAACAATCAGTTCCGGTTCATACCTGTGAATAGGGTGCGGGCTATTTTCCGCAACGACATGTTTGCTGTTCGTCGACAGCTTTCGCAATTCTTCTTGCAGCTCGGTCCATAACGCGAGGTTCTCCTGCATGAAGGCAGAGTCGGGTTTACCCTCGGAAATAACAATCAGCGGCAGACTGTTCAGTGATGGCGGAGTACGCAACTGCGCAAGCTCGGCATCAAAACTGGCGCTCTCTGCCAGCAGCGTGCGATACATGTGCGACTTCAGATTGACGGCAATCAGCCGATCCCTGATGGGGGCCGAAAACGTGGAGTTGGCAAATTGCCGTTCAACCCGACCAATGAGCCGTACGACGCCAAAAGGTGCAAGGTATTGATAGACCTGTAACGGATTGAAAGTTTCTTCTGCTGCGGCTGGCGGCAGTCTTTCTGTCTGCTGTTCAAGCGCAGAATCAACCAGGACCATACCTTTGACCCGCTCAGGAAACTGGCGGTAAAACTCCCGCTGGTAAATACCACCGGCTGACCAGCCCACAAGCACGAGTTCGTCGGTTATGTCTGCAGCCTGCAATAACAGCTGTAAATTCTGCGCTATATCGCTGGCCGACGTTTGTTTGCCAACGGGTTCGCTGTAACCCATGCCAACCCTGTCATAAGCACAGGTGCGGGAAATGCGGGACATGTTTTCATTCACTTCGCTCCAGCCGAGCGACTGCGCTCCGTTGTCCTGCTCAACAACAATCGTCGGGCTACCCTGACCCTGGCAATGGATGTGCATCAGGTGGCCATCGACGTCGAACAACTGTCCGGGCGGAGGAAAGCGTTTGTCGTCGCGCGCCTCTGCCATGACTTCATAGATACGGCCAACAACCAGCATAATGATCAGCAGTTGCACTAGATAAAGCGCAGTCATCTTTGTTATATGCAGGAAATTTTTCATGGCTTGGTGTTGAACTGACGAAAGGATTGAGAGGGTATGTATATAGTTGGCGTCCGGGCTACCCGGACTGCACTCATCATGATGGTCAGTCCGGGCATTACACTACTTGATAACTTGTTTTGAAACATTCACTCAGGATTTTTTCGCTGCTTTATCCGCTTTTTTTTCCTTCTTGGTTTTTAATGGTTTCTTTTTGGTTTCTTTTTTCTTTTCCATGCCTTTTGCCATAGTACAAGCCTCTTTGGGTTGGTTAATCCAGTTTTCAACATACGTTGGAAAGTATAGAACCTGTAACAACTGACTGACAATCTGCTGTCACAAGCAAGACTATAACACGCATACGACCAATCAATTATGTTCTTTCTTGATCTCTGCGGCTGCGAGCGTTTTGCGGCGCCACCACAGCAAAACCGCCACTCCGCAACAGGCCACTACCATGGCCACCGGGAACAATGCGGTGGTCAGGTTGCGCGTTTCGAGCGCTAGTACCGAGAGGGCACTGCGCACAATAAAAATATTATAAAACTGCAGACTTTCTTCATGCGGGTAGGCATAGGCCTTCCGCAGCGTAGGACCAAAACCCAGCGCATCGACTACGGTAAGAATCACAACCGACCATAGCGGATCGGCGGTAAAAAACCAGGCTGGCAATGCAGCCAGTGACGCCAGCAGGAAGCCGCGATCTGCACGCGTGATGCTGATGTCGGAACGCAACACCCAGGCCAGTATCGCGACATAGATAGTAATCAATGCCGATACACCCGTCGGCCACGCACCGGCGCCACCGTCAGCACTGAGCTGGGCAAAAAATACCACGGTAGTGGTGATGCTCCAGATAACCCACGAGAAGAAATGCGGTTTGACTTTACGTTTGCGGATGGCAGCAATATAGGGAGCGTATGCAACAAAGGTCAGAACTATAGATGCGAGCCCGGCAAGCTCATACAAATTCATCACGTATATTCATGGCGGTTGCTGGAATAGTAGTTTGTAAACCCGTTTTCCACTGCCGGCAAGTGGATGCACTGCAGTGTCAACAGCAAAAGCACTGCGGCGAGCAGCTTTGGCGTGGACTTTTTGTGATTGGCCAGGTTCATGGCTGCATGTGATACGTTTCTGGGTACAAGGTCAATAATGTTTAACTCAGACTTGCTGCCTACTTAAAAAGCTGGTTTCAACCTTGCTCTGCGCCATCAGTTTAACCACCTTTCCTGCCCAGCCTGAGCCGCACTCAGTAACCACGGTTTGCTGGACACCATGCCTGGGATATTTGCTGCTCCGATGGGCGACTGCTGCTATATACACTATTCGATTTTTCTCTATACTCGGAGCCTGCTCTGTCGTGGGCAATATCATCAGCACACCAATAATAATAAAAAGCCACAAGGGAATCTGCCCATGAGTAACGATGCAACCACCGTATCCCGCTCGGACTGGCGCGTTATCCTGCTGGCAAGCCTCGGCGGTGCGCTGGAGTTTTACGACTTTGTTATCTACAGCCAGTTTGCCCAGTACATCGGGCGCGCCTTTTTCCCGAATGATGATCCGCTGATTTCGCTTGTTGTGTCATTCAGTGTGTTTGCCGTGGGTTATTTCGCGCGGCCGCTTGGCGGTATCTTCTTCAGCCACATGGGTGACCGCATCGGACGCAGGCGCGTCCTCATCATCACCATTCTACTGATGTCGGGCGCCACTACGGCGATTGGCCTCTTGCCCACTTACGCGCAATGGGGTGTGACTGCGTCAATCCTGCTGGTGCTGCTACGTGTCATTCAGGGTTTCTGCCTGGGTGGTGAATTACCGGGAGCTATTGCGTATGTTGTGGAAACCGCGCCGCGGCGTTCCGGCTTTTCCGTGGGCATCATATTTTTCTGCGTGAATTCCGGCGTTTTTCTCGCGGCCCTGTTGAATCTGGTCGTGCATGAAACCTTGAGTGTCGAGGACATTGGCGCCTGGGGCTGGCGTATCGGTTTCCTTGTGGGCGGGGTGCTGGGCATCATCAGCTTCTTCCTGCGGCTGTCACTCGAAGAGAGCAAGGAGTTCTCCCGCATTCGCGCCGTCGCTGGCGCCTCGGCGGTACCGTTTGCCGAACTTATGCGCACCTATCCGAAAGCCGTAGTGGTCGGCGTTGCGATCCTCGCGGTCACGGCCGGCTTCAATGGGCTGCTGTTCGCCATGCCTGCCTTCCTGCCGCAGACCATGGGTTACGCGGCAGTAGATGCGATCGAAGCGCAGAATGTTTGTCTTGCGATTTTGTCAGTGGGGCTGTTGGGTATTGCATGGCTCAGCGACCGCATTTCGCGCAAGGCAATTGTGCTGATTGGCACCACGCTGCTGATGCTGCTGTCGTATCCTTTCTTCAAGGCCGCACAAGATCACAGCATGAACCTGATTGTGATGTTTGCCATTGTGGGCGTCGCGGCTTCTTTCTGTAGCGGCACAGTGATTGGCATCGCGGCCGATCTGTTTCCTACCCGCATCAGGTTTACTGGCGTGGCACTGAGTTACAACCTGAGCTTCACCCTCTTCAGCGGACTTGCGCCTGTCGTCGCCACATGGCTCGCGCTCAGAACCGGAGTCGCAGCAACAGCCGCGTTCTACATGGTGGGCTGTGCCTTGATAACGTTTATTGCCGCTTTTGTGATGCACCGTTATGACGGGCAGATTCTGAAGGATCTGGCTGAGCCTTAACTTAAACCGTCATGACACGGAGTCGTCAGTGCGTGAAGACCCGCTTCACCAACCAGATCATCAGCAAGTATGCGTGACACAACTCCCGCGCCTTCTGCCTGAAGGTTGCTGATCTGTTGCTGCCAGGTATTGGCGAATACCGGGCCAAACACATTCGACTTGCGGATATTTTCCACGTTGACGAGAACGGCCAGCGTGTTGGTAACGGTGCCTTGGCAAACAAGTTCGGATAAAGGGTTGCGGCTTTTTGGAAGATGCTTTTCGCTGACGCAGATAACTGTGCGTCCAGCTCCTCGGCAGCAGTCAAAAGCTGAATGCTACCTTGTGCATCAGCAGACGGTAGTGTCCTGACGGTTTTTGGCCAAAGCTGTGTTGCTGACGAAGCTTATTACGACGGCAAGAACGAGGGTGTGTAAGTGAAATTTATGCCTCTAATTTTCTCACACGGTGCTAACTGCATTCGCTGAAAGCTGTGAATAATAAGTGGCAGCAATTCCAGCCTATGAGAAAGTGCTGCGCAAATTATCTGCGTTTTTTCTCACAAATTTTAGGCCCTCCTCACTACTCCTTCATGTGATGTTTGTGATCCACCGCCTTCATCAAGGCATTGCTCACAAGGCCAATCCCCAGCAGTACAGCCATCAGGTACATCGTGGTGTTGTACAAGCTTGAGGTCGGATCAACAGTGCCCGGCGGCACAATTTCCATAAGCCTTGCGATGGTGACGGTTTGCGCGGCAACAAGCTGGTCCAGCTGTTCGATGCTCGCACCAAAACGTTCCTGGAACCTGGCGGGATCAACACGCGAAGCGAGATCTTCAATTGCGCGCCCAATTGCAGACTGGCGCAACGACGTAATCGCAAGCGGGCCCACCACGCCTGCTGTACTCCAGGCAGTAAGCAGACGGCCATGAATACCACCGACATATTTTGTGCCGAACACATCCGCAAGATATGCAGGAATTGTAGCAAAGCCACCGCCGTACATCGTGAAGATGATCATCGTGGCGCCGTAGAACAACACGAGCCAGGTGGCCGCAGGATTAACACTGACCTGGGTCGCCGCGAATGGCACCGAACAATACAACACAATGCCGAGTGCAAAGAAAATCCCGTAAGTGTTTTTGCGGCCGATGT
>CAIYIP010000341.1 GCA_903926285.1 uncultured Gammaproteobacteria bacterium | reverse complement strand
CCCGTTGGTGAAAATCGCTGGCGCGAACCGCAGCCAGTGGCCTCGTGGTCTGAAGTTCGGGACGCGACAGCTTACGGCCCACGCTGCGTGCAAAACGGCTATGCGCCAGAAGCAGAGCGAGATATCAGTGAGGATTGTTTGTATCTCAACGTCTGGGCACCTGTGCAAATGCAGCCCGCCGGCGTGCCGGTAATTGTATGGATTCACGGTGGTGGTTTTTATACCGGCTCAGGCTCACAACCTGCAACCGACGGCGCCAATCTCGCGAGCAAGGGCGCCATCGTTGTTTCGCTCAACTATCGCCTGGGCACTTTTGGTTTTCTCGCACACCCGCTGCTAACAGCTGAATCACCCCACAACAGTTCCGGCAATTACGCCTTGCTCGACATGATCGAAGTGCTGGAATGGGTGTACGACAACGCTACAGCATTTGGCGGCGATCCCGTTAACATCACGATTGTCGGCGAATCGGCCGGAGCACAGGCCGTTGCAACACTGATAGCCTCGCCCTTGAGCAGAGGCCTTTTCCATCATGCCGTCTTGCAGAGTGGGGGCTGGATGGGCCTTGGCATAGACAAGCAAGCTACGCTGGCTGAACGAGAAAAACTGGGTACAGAACAGGTGACAAATTTCGGCGCCACGACACTTGCCGAATTGCGCAATGCTTCTACGCAGCAGATTTTCGAGAAGTTTCCCAATCAAGGTGAGATTAATGTCGATGGTTATCTGCTGCCCAAAGACCCCTCATTGATTTTTACTGCGAATGAACACCACCCTGTCGATGTACTGGCAGGCTCCAACAGCAATGAAGCGATTTTTTTTGGTCCGGGGTTGCAGGAAGCCGCAGCTTTCAAAGAGTATGCAAACAACAAATTTGGTTCACTAGCAGAGCGTTTCCTTGCGTTGTACCCTGCAGATACCGACCAGCAAGCCAACGCGTCCTACCTGAAGTCCTTTAGCGATGAACTGGCCTGGCAGATGCGCAGGCTTGGCAAATATCAGGCAGAGCGCGGGCTTGGCGCTTTCATCTATTTCTTCAACCATGTTCCTCCCGGCCAGGCAGCACGAGGCGCAACTCATGTCGCCGAACTCGCCTACGTGTTTAACCAGCACGAACAGCAAACAAACTGGACCGAAACTGATCGTAAACTCGGCGATACGCTGGCTTCATACTGGGTTACTTTTGCGACCCGCACAAATCCCAACAAGGAAGATCTGCCGCCGTGGCCACCTTATAGAGGCAACGATGTTGGTAATGTTCAGGTGCTTGGTGATGAGATAACGGCAGAAACTACTTTGGTACCTTCAGCTGAAGCGTTGGAGTTCTTTGATGCCGCGTTTGAACGACATCTACGGACATTACAGCCCTGACGCGAATGGCACTTCGTTAAGTCTGCTAGATTTATTGGCTGTTGCTGAGTGGAGGCACAGGGCAATCCAGCACAACAGCCACGGCTCTCAACAATTCGCCCTCTTCACTCGAAACCTTGCCGTCGTGCTGAATACACAAGACCATGGCCTTGAGCAAACGGGGCTTCTGCAGCGGACGCAGGTTTTTCAATTTACCCAACACTTGTTCCAGAACGGCAATATCCGGCGACTTGTTCCATTCGAGCTCAAGGGCGATATCAATACTCAGCTCGCGCGCGCTTGCCGCAAACGCAGAACTCGCTTCCGCCAAGGTACTGTGGCCAGTCTGCGCCAGTGCCGAGAGCAGTACCTGACACTCGCTTGCACAAGCTTTAAGATCAACCAGTGGTTCATCACGTGCCGCGCGCCTGTCCAGGTTGTAGCTCAGAATCTTGAACAAACACCATTCGAACATGCTGATCTGCTCATCTGCGAGCATGAGCTGCTGCAGGTGACCAATAAAAATCCCGTATTGATCAGGCGATAGTTGTTTGAGGCTTGGCAGCGCGACGTCAACCAAAGTCAAATACAGCTCCCTTGGTAGAGCGCCAACACGATCATACAAGCTGGCAAAATTGCTATAACTCTGCGCACCCAGACTTACCTGCAGATACCTGATTTGTTTAGCGGCTACAACTTGCTCAGAACAGGTAACAACCAGGCTATACATCAATAGGCAACTGCCAAGTGTGGTATGAGCTTCTTCACGGATTACTGACGGAATATTTTGCAGCTGCTGTCTGGCTACTATGAGATTGGCACTAGTAATTTCGCCAATATTGGCAAAAACTTCCTCTGCGGCATAGACAGGTGCAAATCCCGAAGCTGTCTCTGCCTGCGCCTTACTTGAAACGGGACTAGCAGCATGCTTACCGCCTTTCCATGAAGGATCAAGCCGCTGAATACGTTCATCGAGTGGTGGATGAGTTGCGAGCAGTCCGAAGAAGCCCGCGCGCATGCCTTGGCCAAACAGCATGTGACTGATTTCAGAAGTATTGGCCGCAGCGAGACGTGTACCTCCTGCATAACCACCGATTTTTTTCAGGGCACCGCTGATACCCTCGGGATTACGCGTAAATTGCACTGCTGAAGCATCAGCCAGAAATTCGCGTTGGCGACTGACTGCAGCTTTGATCAAGTTGCCAAAAAAAGTACCGCCATACCCGACCACCAACAGTCCCAGCCCTAGCATAATGATGCCGCCTTTTTTATCGTTCCTGCTTCTGGAGCTATAACTACTGCCACGCATCAGATAATAACCAATCAAGCCGATCACGGTTATGCCATAAAGCCAACCAATCAGACGGATGTTCAGGCGCATGTCGCCATTGAAGATATGGCTGAATTCGTGCGCAATCACACCCTGTAGCTCATCACGATTCAGTTGCTGGATACAGCCGCGCGTAACACCAATCACAGCATCCTGAGGTTTGAAGCCGGCAGCGAAAGCATTAATCGCGGGATCTTCAAGCAGGTAAACTTCAGGAACCGGCGTTCCTGCAGCTATGGCAATTTCTTCTACAACATTGAGAATTTTGCGCTCATCCGCATCTTTGGTCTGGACGTTAAGCAGACGTCCACCCAACCCTTGCGCAACACTGCGCCCGCCGCCGCTTAATTGGGCAAACCGGAACACAGTTCCCAGCACCACAACACTTATGACTCCTGCGCTGACGAGCAGGAAAATGTCGGAGGTGATGATATTGAAATCAATGGCTGACTGGGAGTTTTGGGCTTCGGCCAGACCTAACACAGTTACGACCAGAAAAGTCGTAATAAGAATCAGCGTAACTATTGCAGCAATAAACAGAAAAACAAGCGTACGAGTCGAACTACGGGCACGATCCTGATGCTCAAAAAAATTCACCAGATTCCCCTTCTATCCAATACAGATTGACGCTGATTTGCCCACAACAGCAATTGTTGCGGGCAAGCTTGTGTATGCAACAGTTTCAGAACGCTAATTATTTTAGGACGCAACTTTCTTCAGAATGCCACTTTAGGAACTTGCTGAATTACTGCGCTGTCTTCGAATTCCAGCAAACTGGCATTATTAGTATGACCAAACATTGCAGCAAAAATAACGGGCGGAAAGGTCTGCTTGTAGGTGTTGTATTCCGTCACCGCATCGTTGAAAGCCTGGCGCGCAAATGACACGCGGTTTTCAGTACTGGTCAGCTCCTCTGACACCTGCATCATGTTCTGGTTGGCCTTTAAATCGGGATAGGCTTCCATTACCACATTCAAGCGCCCTAAAGCTCCGGCGAGCGCTCCTTCGGCCTGACTCAAGTCCGTCATGGCACGCGGGTTGCCAGGCGATGCAGCCGCAGCTGCAAGGCCTGCAGAGGCCTGATTTCTTGCAGCAATTACTGCTTCAAGAGTTTCGCGCTCATGTTTGATGTAGGCCTTCGCAGTTTCCACCAGATTGGGAATTAGGTCGTAGCGGCGTTTGAGTTGCACTTCGATTTGCGCAAACGCGTTTTCGAAACGATTCTTGAGCGTAACAAGTTTGTTGTAAATGCCAACCACCATAAAAACAATGATCGCGATTATTACCAGTGTAATGATGATTCCCATCTAGTTGCTCCTGTCAGTAGGTAAATTTATTGCACATCCGGATCAATCCGCAACAATGCGCCGCCGTCTTCTTCAGTCAACAAATACATCTTGCCGTCGGGCCCAAACACGATGCGCGCTCCTGCACCACCATTTCCGGCCCAGGTATCAGCAACCAGGATATCTTCAACGTCGTCCGGGGCCATCACCAAGTGGCGGTGATACCAGTTGTGCCTGCGCCAACAGAGAAACTGCAAAAGCCCCAGCGAACAGCGCGCACATCAATTTGCGGGCAAATTTAAGGTAGTTGCGGAATGACTCAAAGTGACACATGGAAATTCCTGAAACGAAAGTGTTAACTATGACGGTTAATCATGTGATTGTTATTATTGATTTCTATCTTGCCGCACTCTCGCAACTGATGATACCCCCATAAAGCTGGACAATAGAAGGGCGTTCACTGGTCGAGGCTTTTAAGCGGCCCTACTCACACCGGGCAGTAGGGACATTCAGGCGCTTTCAATCTGGCTGATCCAGTCTTGCAGATTATAGTGATTGCTAACGCGCGTAATCTTGTTCCCCGCGAATTCAAAAAAAGTGCCTACGCGTAATTTATATTGCTGGCCCTTCGCTGGCGGCAGCTCCGTATCGGTAACAAGATAGTTACCCGTGAGCATAAATTCCGCAGCGCCCTGCTCGCCATCACCGCTGATCATGATCACGGGGTTATGCACCTGCTCCTTGTAACACTTTTCCATGTGCTGCAGGAATTCGCGGAATTTCTCCTTGCCGTGACGCGCTGTACCTTGGCACGGCTCATGGATGACGTTATCGGAAAGTAGCGTCAACATGCTCTCGTAATTGCCTGAATTGAAATGTTGGTAATACTGTTCCAGCAATGCTTTCATGTTCTCTCTCAACAAATAAAAAAGGAGGGTGGTGCGTTTGCCAGCCTCCTGTTTGTGCCCACCTGGCTTGTGAAGGCCAGGCGCGATATCTAGCGGTCTAGCTGCGATCAGGATACAGATTGTAGAGTTTGTCTCCCACCCGCAAACGTTCTGTTTTCATTTCAAAAGCATCACCTTCGCTGCGGCGATGACCATAGGCAGTAATGGTATCTCCCACCTTAACATTCTCCTCACTGAAACCGGCCTGGGGGACTCGACAGCAAATTCCACTCCTGGCCATCTGCCTGCACCGTCATGCGATCATGCGGATCGCCAAAGGCTTTTTCTACCACGACCCCAGTAAGGGTAAATTCCTTATTGCCATACCACGACCAGCCGTGATGTGCAGATGCGAGGGTTGCGGCCGTGGCCAGGCCAAGAAAACACCATACTTTCGCTGAGCTCAGCTGCATGTTGACGTTCTCCTCCGGTTCGCTGACCTTCACGACAAAGGTCATCTCAGCTAATGAGACATCGGAGTTGGCAATAAAATTTCATCAATAAGTTGCCGCAGTTCCTTTCCATCTTTAAACACAAGCGTCGCTATATCGCAAACAAACTGCTAATCAGCACCATGCATCATTTTTTTAATGACTGGCGAAATAACCAGCATCAACACCGCAACCCCGATTGAAATATATCCAACCTGTGAATACACATCGACATAAACAGCTTTCGCTGCAGCCGTGTCAGCCAATTGCCCGCCAATGGTTTCAGCGCCGGTGGTTGCAGCAATAATTCCAGAAAGATAATTTGCCAACCCGCTATACAGAAACCACGCGCCCATCGACATGCCCACGGCTCTGACCGGCGCCAGTTTGGTAACAGCTGACAAGCCTACCGGCGATACCATCAATTCACCGATGGTATGCACCCAGTAAATCAGAAAGATGAAATACACCGCGGTCATGCCCGCTCCCGACATCTTTATGCCGGCTACAAGCACCAGGAAACCCAGGCCCGCCATCAGCACACCCAATGCAAATTTCACTGGCGCAGAAGGATTGAGTTTCTTGCGTGCAAGCGCGACCCACATCCAGGCCATGATGGGGGCAAAAATTACGATGAACATTGCATTGAGCGATTGGAAGACTGGTGCTGGAACCGACATGCCAAGCATCGTACGGTCAACAAGCCTGTCAGTGAACAGATTCAGCGATGACCCAGCCTGCTCGAACAAAGCCCAGAACGGAATTTGCGCGAGAATAAAATAAATCGCCGCGAGCATGCGATCACGTTCGTCACCCTGACAGCTAACAAAGGAATAACCCACCAGCACTGCCAGAATCAGCAAGCCCAGAATACCGACATAGGCTTCGTTAACGAGATGGGCATTCATTACAAGGAGCATGGAAATGGCAATAATCGCGAGACCCGTCAGGTAACACATCATCTCCACACTGAAGGGGCCCAATACTTTCTGCTGCAGGCGCGCCGGATCGGGTGGTTCGGCTCTGCCTTCCAGCCAGTGTTGGTATTTCAAGAAAATGGTGAGGCCGAAGATCATGCCTATCCCTGCAAGACCAAAGCCGTATTTCCAGCCGTAAACGATGCCGAGTGTTCCGCACAAAACGGATGACAGGAAAGCACCCAGGTTGATGCCCATGTAGAAAATGGTGAAGCCCGAGTCGCGGCGACTGTCGCCAAAACCGTAGAGTGAGCCGACGATGGTCGAGATGTTGGCTTTCAGAAATCCGACTCCGGCGATGATCAGGCCAAGCGACAGATACATAAGGTTTAGATAAAACGCCTCGGTTTCAACTCTGGTGGTATATGAAGCGGTTGGAACGCTTGCTGGCAGGCCGACTGCGGCGGGATTATCAACCAGCATGTTGACCGCACCATCATCAAAACTGATGGTTGATTCGCCCTGCGCGCCGCGCACAATCTGACTGGCATCACCGCCGCGGCCATCCAGCGTCAACTGGTATTCAGCGCCGTTGTATTCCATGATCTGGCGCGAACCACTGCCTTCAAAGGCCATGCCGGCATGACCGATCACAAGCAGAATGGCGCCAAACGTCACTGCCTTGCGCGACCCCAGGTAACGGTCAGCCAGTGTGCCGCCGATAATCGTCATCACATAAACCAATGCCGTATAGGCACCGTAAATGACGTTTGAGCGGTCATCACTGAACAGAAAATGCTGGGTTAAATAGAGAATCAACAAACCCCGCATGCCATAGTAGGAAAAGCGCTCCCACATCTCGGTGAAAAACAGGATCACTAGGCCGCGCGGGTGGCCAAGAATGGTAGGGCCGGTGGAGCCGCCTGTGCTGGAGGGATTTGCCGTCTGATACATATAAAACCCTGTAAGGACAAAACTGGAGGAAAGTTAGACTTTATCCCTACGCTTTTCAAGAGAGGATTAAGGCAGAGTCTATCTCAGTGCCCAAGCCAATCACCCGGGATAAATGATATTTATTTTCAGGCCTTGAAACCCTTTACCGGCCCGCCACGTCAAAGCTCATAACCAACAACCTACTGAGCAGCAATGTTGGGAGTCCAGGCAGCGCATAACTTTGGCGAAGTCATCGTTCTGGCCAACAGCGAAGCTACGCTCATCACACTGGTGAGGCAGAAACACCTGGTTGCATTTAAACGCCTGTACGACAGAGATTTGTAAGGCAGTCGTGTGGAATACCAAGCCATGAATGGCAGCATCACAGCCAATACTAGCGTCCCCGCATTACCGCCAAAAATGTGAATGGCAATATGGAGCTTGAATTTCCGTCAGTAGATGAACTCGAACTTTCCATCGTGGGCTGTCATATTGAAATCCCTGCAGAGATGAACCCACAGGCGCAGATTGACATGTCGTCGGTCAGTGGCGGTATCGATCTGACACTACCTGCTTCAACCTCAGCGCGCTTTACCATCAATACCCATGTGGGTGGCCGTATCAACAACGAGCTAAGCGACGACGAGCCCACAAACGGGCCAGCCGTTATGTTCCGGCAAGTGATCTCAATTTTGTGTTGAACAACGGCAGTGGCGTAGTGGATATCTCGACAGTGACTGGCAATATAATACTGAGCAGGAAATAGCCATGAGCTCCTGTCACATTACAAATGGCCACTTCACAAACGGCGCAACTCTCTCTATCAGCCAATAGGCCGATGGGATGCCGATGATATAAGCGGTGACCAATTCGGAGCCGCGTGTGAAGAAATGCCCTGAATTGGCAGTGGCCTGCCACCTGAAAGATTTCTGCAGCACCACAAGCAAAAGCATGATCGCAGCTATAAACAGCAATTGTCCGGCTTCCACACCGAGGTTAAAAAACAGCAGCGACAATAAAACTTCATTGGGGACGAGGCCGATTTCGCCGAGCGCACTTGCAAAACCGAGCCCATGCAACAACCCAAAGCCAAACGAGATAAGCATCGGATAACGCCAAGTCAGGCTGTCTTTCTTCGGCTGACTGATCTCATGCGCGAGAAATACAATTGAAAGCGCGATAGTAGCTTCCACCGGCACAATCGGAATCGCAACAAGCTCAAGCGCCGAGAGTGACAAGGTAATGGAATGCGCAAGCGTAAACCCTGTAACGGTGAGTAATATACGTTTGCCCGTACCTGCTATTACTAGCAAGCCGAGCACAAACAGCAGGTGATCATAACCGCCGATGATATGTCCGATGCCGAGTTGCAAATATTCCTTTGCTACTCTCATGGGGGTCATTTTCTCAGGCACAATCCAGGCTTCTTCTGTGGGAGCCTGCATGGCAGTTGTCACACCTCCATCCAGTGATGTGATGCGGTAGAACGTGGCGAGCGCAGGATTGAACAAGGGATAGTCCAGCGCAAAAGCTTTTCCGGCGAGATCGCCTTCGCACGCCACAAAAGAGTTGTTAACTGTGCCAGCATTTGCAGCGATGCAATGCTCCGGCCAAATCAGTATCGGTTGATTGTTCACCTCCACTGTGGGTGGTACACGCAGCGAGTACTGGTAAATTCCGGGCAGGGTTTCGGCAACGTCGACCACCACAGGTCGTGCGTCGTGCGCGAGAACAAATTGTGGCAGTAACAACAATGCGACCAGGAATGACAAAGAGGAAAGCCTCAATGTGTACAAATGCTGCTTCTGCTTATACATCGAAATTTTCTACTCTTGTTCAAATCCATGTATTGAAAAACACCGGGCGCGTACTAGAGACTGATTTGCACGTCATACTCTGCCACAACTTTGTCCCCAGCGTCCTGCCTGCTTCGAAGCTGGGCCTCAAAGCGGTAGTCATCCACTACCCTTTCAACTATTTCCGTTAACGATGGAATGAAAGGCTCACTACGCGCCATTAGCATCACAAGGTGGTATCCATAGCGTGAGCTAACAGGTCCCTGCCAGAGCGCTTCGCCTATAGCCATGGCATCAAGTGCTGTTACAAAGTCGGCACTAAAATTGTTACTGACAAAATCGCGTGTACGTTCTACATAATTCTGCAGGAAGGGATAACGATCGCCGTACTGTGCAGATTCGCCATAGGAGATTTCCGCAGCAGTTGAGAGCAAAGCTTGAGCACGCTTTTTAGCATCTTCCATGCCACCTTGTTGCGCATCGAAAAAAATATGAGTGAAGGTATATACCGAATCAAGCCGATAATCCGCCTTGTGAGTTTCATAAAAACCTTCCAACTGCTGATCGGTCGGGTTCATATTTTCAACCGCCAGATTTTCCAGCAAAAACTCCACTTTCTGCACGAGACGTTCGCGGATAACGGGATCACCTTGATCCATACTCATGCGCAAGGCTTCACGATAGAGCGCTTCCTGCCGCACGTAGTCGTCCACCAAGTTCTGCACTTCTTCAGCATTCATGACATCGAGCTGAGCATTAAATGTTTCTGATTCAAAAACCTTGGCGCGGTACTGCATGAAATCCAGCAAGGCATTGCGATCAACAACAATAACCGAAGCATCATCACCTTGGCTTACAATTGTTGGATCAGAATAGAAGTAATTGGCGCCAAAAATCAGGGCACCAACCAGAAGGAAATGCAGGAGGGGTTGTTTGAGCAACGACGTAAACATAAGTCCGGAGTATATAGAAGTACGAAGAAGTGGTCAGTACGCTCTATATTGCCCGGGATAATGCAGGACTGGACGTAGCGGGCTGACAGGCAACCCGCTCACCATTAATACCGGAACGTTTTGGTATATTTCAGAGCAATTTCGGTTTTTTCCGAACTCAGGTGACTGAACACGCCTTCAGAATCAAAGTTGTAATTGATTACTACGTACAAGTCTTCACCCGCTTGAGGATTCCAGCGTAAACGGCTGTTGAGTCCCACGGTGCTGGAATTGTTATCGTACTGGACCAGATTGACCCACGACCACTTGGAATTGAAGGCATAGTTTGCATTGGCACTAACCAGTCGAACAGCAAAATTTCCGGCAGGCAGTTCTATTTTCTGGAAGTCATAGCTGAAGCTAAGGAACAAATGTTCATCCGGACGCCAGTCCAGATAGACTCGGGCACGGTCTCTCTTACCATTGTAAAAATCACCTTTATTGAGCTGCATGCCCGGTGAAAAATCGCGCTGATTGGACAAATTTAGCTCGGCGTTGATATCGGTAAAACTGTATTTGCCTGCTGGAATAATTATGCCGGGACTGATTTCAAAATCCTTCTCAAGGCCTTCGCGATTGCGGCCTGCACCAAAGCCCACCTGGTCACCCACATGTGTGTTGATATTAAGCGGACGCCAAAACAGATTTTCACTTTGCAATTGCTGGGTTTCGAGGTCGCGATTATATTCATAACGCATAAAACTATTCAGAGTTCTGATAAATGGATGGTCTTTGAGAAAATAACGTCCACTGCCGCCTATATTAAAACTGTCGATACCAACACGGTTGGCAAAACCAAGTGCTGGATTGTAGTCTTCGCCAAAGTAGTTATAACCAGCACTACCACCAAAGCCATTGTTCTGGGTATCCATGTTGGCCGACACACCATAAGCCTTGGCATCACCATTCCTGCCTTCGGTATCGGTCTGCTGGTAATAAGCATCACCACGCAGCGTATGAGTCTCTGAGAAGCGTGTATTCTGATAACGAAAATCTGTACCAACGAGGTTATTATCGAGCACACCGGTTGGATTGCCGGACGTAAAAATAACTCCTACACTGGATTCGCCCAGCACGTTGGCCGCGGCACGGCCGACAAAGACATTTTGCGCATCAAGGTTGGCACTTTCACCTTGTTGAACCGCCAAAGCACCAACGCTGAATTGACCAACTCGGCCAGTAAGCTTAACCCCCGCATCTATATCTACAGGCTGACCAGCACTGCTCAAACCAATGCGACGCGAATAAAACGGAATGCCATTCTGGTTATTGCCAAATCCGCCACCACCACCGCCTCTGCCACCGAACGAAAAAATATCAACATCCTGCAAAAAGAAGTCGCGTTTTTCGGGGAAAAATAACGAGAAGCGCGACAGGTTAACCTGCCTGTTGTCAACTTCAGTAGCGGAGAAATCGGTGTTGAACGTAACTGCACCGGTGAGGTTGGGCGTTATTTTATAAAACACATTCAATGAAGGATCGACGCGTTGATCTGTGGTTCCCTTGATGTGATCTTCAGTGCCAGCAACGGTGATCGAAGGAATTACGTCGAGTCCTACGCCCTGGCGAATATTGCGGATACCCGTAATAAGCCCTGTGGTCGTCGGATTGATATTACGATTGAACGAAGACCACGCAAGCTCCTCGCGTTTGCGTGCAATAGTACGCGCAATGGTAAAACCCCATTCTTCCGTGGTCGGGTCAAAATTAAGCGTGTTGAATGGGACCGCGACTTCAGCTGTCCAGCCCTGGTCATCAATTCTGCTCTCTACTTGCCAAATGCCGGTCCAGTCATTGTTCAGGTTATTCGGATTTTCATAAACGCCTTCGCGGCGAATACCATTTGGATTGACCTGGAACTGGTAACCGGTGCGACCATTATTAAAGGTATCGAGAATGAATTCGAAGGCGTCATCAAATTGCATGCCCTGCCCCTGCACCAACTGACGTGCGCTGATGCCGGAAGGATCGCTGTCAAACATGCGGGCACCGATGTAGAGAAAGCGCTCGGTGTAGGCTAGATAGAACTCTGTGCGCTCTGTCGGCTCGCCTTGATCAACGGGTTGGAACTGATGCATGTCGGAAATGACTGTGGCTATACGCCAGATTTCATCATCCAGCACGCCATCAAGCTCAGGCTCAAGCTCTGTGCGGGCAATTTCCACACTTTTGCGAGCAACTACTGACGAGGGAACTGATATATCGGCGGGTACTTGGGCCAGTGTTGTTTGTGCTAACGCGGCAAACAGCAGAGCCAGACGTGAATAATGCATTAATTTGACAGACTCTGATCAGGTTAAATATAGCTGAGGCAATTATAGTGCCTCATGGCTTCGCCTTATAGTTACTGACTGCTCAGTCAGTTCATATTCCATTGAATATCCTTATTTTTATGCACTTCCCGGCTTACTTCCTTTATCCATGCCCTTGCTCTGAATTTACTCTGTCGCAAATGTAGGTAGTCGCAAACGATGGCTACACTGGTATTGCCAGAGTTTCTCCCCAAATTGTTTGTTAGCATTCTGCTATCTGCTATCTGCTATACCGCTTATTTGTTATATACGCTCTGGGCCGCTGCAACGGCTTTACCAGTGTTAATCGGCGCACCCATGCCACTTAAAATGGCGTCAAGCGCGCCCAGACACATAAGTACGTTAGTTTTGCAGGAACTTTCACCCATTAAACCAATGCGCCAAACTTTGCCGGCAAGCGCGCCCAAACCGGCACCGATTTCCAGATTGTAATCATTCAATAGCCGTAACCGGACGTCTGCCTCTTTAATTCCGGCAGGCACGGTAATGGAGTTTAGCTGTGGTAAGCGGGCTTCCTTCGCTACAACAAAGCTCAAGCCCATAGCTTCAACTCCAGCTGCCAGAGCGCTGTGATGATAAGCATGGCGCAGCCACGAGTTTTCCAGGCCTTCTTCCTTGAGAATAACCAACGCCTCATGAAGGCCGTACATGCTATTTACCGGCGCGGTATGGTGATAAGTACGCGCACCATCGCCAGCCCAGTAGGCCATTATCAGACCCATATCGAGGAACCAGCTTTGCACCTTGGTTTTGCGATTTTTTATAACTTCTACCGCACGCTCGCCAAAGCTGACCGGGGAAAGACCAGGGGGGCACGACAGACACTTCTGTGTTCCAGAATAGATCGCATCAATTTCCCAGCCATCAACATCGAGTTCAATTCCACCCACACCAGTAACGCTGTCTACCAGTGAAAGGCAATCGTACTGATGAGCAAGGACCGTCAGCCCTTTAGCATCACT
>CAIYIP010000340.1 GCA_903926285.1 uncultured Gammaproteobacteria bacterium | reverse complement strand
GTATTCCCAAATACTGGGGGCAAAACAGCTGGAAAATTTTCCGGCAGCATCGAATTGTTGTAAGTGTTTTCCGGATTAACCTGAACAATGGGAGCGGCAGAAGACGGGACGGCCTCTGCTGAAGGCTTTCCGGAAAGTTTATTACCCGCAACTTCGAGAACGACATTAGGCGGCGAACCGGCTGAAAGCTCATGCAACAGTTCTTCTATTCGACCTAGAAAATGTTCTTTTACCCATTCAAGTACAAAGCGGTTGGGCGTTAACAAATGCAGAGTATTCAACCCTCCGGAGACCTGAATTGGTTTAATCCATGTGTTGAACTGCTGGGGGGGAAGCTCTGTTTTAAGAGAATGGGCGCATTTTTGCCACGTTGCAACAATCACAGTTTTGGGGACTCCATTTTTTATTCTGGTGGCATGATGCAACGCGCAAATTCTACTCACCCTTTACAGACTTATCCACAATATTCAGGAAAATTTATATAATATTTCACTGATTTTTTCCATATATATATCAATATGATACTAAATAAACAATGCAAATTGCCGAGTAAATATTAGTTGAAAGTCTTACGGGGATTTTGATTATTTTCCTGTAGATTACCTGTGGATAAGTTGTGGCGAGATTGGTATTAAATGTTTCTGTCAAATAACCATCTTCTAAGTCGCCAATTAGAAATGGTTTATATGGTTAATTGCAAAGTGGACCTAAACTCTATAAAATCCCTGCTCCCTTTTTCAGGCAAGTTTTTTGATAATTTTCCTGGAAAGTGAACCCCTATAAATGTGAATCTTTGACATCTTTTCTCAGGACTTGACATGAAGCGTACATATCAACCAAGCGTACTCAAGCGCGCAAGAACACACGGGTTTCGTGCTCGCATGGCCACCAAAAAAGGCCGTCAGGTACTTAGCCGCAGAAGAGCCAAAGGTCGCGCAAGGCTTACCGCTTAATTTCGAGATAGCAGGGCTATATATAGAAGTTTATGTATAAGGGCTTGCGCCCTGCACAGAGAATCTGTTTGTGAATTTCAGCCTTACTAAAGAACACAAACTATTAAACTCTCTCGACTTTAGCCAAGTTTTTGAAAAAACTGATTTCAAGGTTTCTACTTCCTCCTCACTGATTTTGGCAAAGCTTACTACTAATTCTTATCCTAGATTAGGGCTGGTTGTTTCCAAAAAGAATGTGGGCTGCGCAGTAGCGCGGAACCGGATAAAACGCTTATGTAGAGAATCATTCCGGTTACGATCTGCGCTATTGCCAAAGGTGGATGTTGTGATCCTGGCCAAAACCGGAATCAGCCGACTTGAAAATAAGCAAATTATCGACATGCTCAACAGCCTCTTCGATCAGTTGAGCGCCAAGATCGAACACAGGAAGTTGGCTTGATGCGCATTTGCCAAGCCAGTTATTTTAGAATGTGGTAGTCGCAATAACCTTCAAGCAAACTACAATGCCTGTTATTCTGCAAAAAGCTCGCAAATTGATGACCAGTTTTCTGATCTTGCTGGTTACTATTTACCAAAAATTACTAAGCCCCCTATTCGGCAGTAACTGCCGGTTTTATCCCCCATGTTCACATTACGCCAAAGAAGCTCTTCAGGCTCATGGCTGTTTTAATGGCATGATCCTTACTTCGTGCAGAATTCTACGTTGTAACCCTTACTGTGATGGCGGACTAGACCCAGTGCCGAAACAGTTTTCTCTATTTGATAAGTTGAAACCCTGATGGATGTGAAACGTAATCTTTTGCTGGTTGCACTGGCCGTTGTCAGTTATCTAATGTTGCTTGCCTGGAACAAGGACTACCCCGTCCAGGGCGAAATTATTAACGCACCAACATCATCGATTCAGCCCGCGGGTACACTGCCCGCGGCGAATACCACAACCAACACAAACGACCTCCCTGAGGTACAAGGCCAGCAGGGTCC
This sequence comes from uncultured Gammaproteobacteria bacterium, assembly GCA_903926285.1. Classification (GTDB taxonomy): domain Bacteria; phylum Pseudomonadota; class Gammaproteobacteria; order Pseudomonadales; family Pseudohongiellaceae; genus CAILUG01. The sequence goes on along the minus strand of CAIYIP010000340.1, from coordinate 675 downwards.
TGCGATTGTCCCTGCTCAAACCAGCTCCAACCTGATTACCATAAGCACTCCTTTTCAACTCGTCACAATAGATTTGCTTGGCGGAGATATCGTCAAACTTGCGCTTCCCCAGTTCCCGGCAAGTCTGGAGCAAAAAACCGAGCCCTTTGTTCTGCTTAATAATGATAATTTGGTCTATATCGCGCAAAGTGGTTTGATCGGGCTTAACGGACCCGATGCCAGCGCTACGGGCCGACCCTTATATCGATCGGCTCAAACTGAATACGCTATTGTTGATGGTGAACTCGTCGTTGATCTCGCAACGACTGCGACAAACAATGTAGAAATCACCAAGCGCTTTATTTTTTCCGCTGATGACTATCTGATTCGAATAAATTATATCGTCAATAACAAGGGCTCAAATGCCTGGAAAACAAACGTCTTCGGTCAAATAAAACGCGATAGATCTGCCGACCCAAGCACTATTTCACGTAAGTTGGGTGGGAAAACTTATCTTGGAGCAGTATTAACTTCCCCGGATGATCCTTACAAGAAACTGGACTTTGATGATGTTGACGATGGGCAAGAATCTTACTCAATGTCGGGTGGCTGGATTGGTTTTTCCCAGCATTACTTTTTAGGTGGCTGGGTTCCTCCACAGTCTTTGGTAAACACTTACACGTTACGTCGCAATGC
>CAIYIP010000339.1 GCA_903926285.1 uncultured Gammaproteobacteria bacterium | reverse complement strand
TGACGCCGTCGCCGAGTTCCTCGAAAAGCTGAACCCAACGGATTACGTACTGCGAGAGGCGGATGAACTGGTGATGATTCTGACGGTCGAATACTATGGCGAAGGGTCGGATCTCAAGTGGTTACGGGTTGGTTGGGCGCTATGTAATATCAGTCGCCGACTATTTGTCGTTTGGGTCGCTTTCAGTGCCAAGTCTTCGACGTTTCAGTTCAGTAGTATTTCGGACCTATATGATAAGTGGACGAATTTCGACTCGAACAATAGTCAGGGACTTACGAATCGGTCAATTATGTATTGGGCGCGTGAGTCGGCGCCCGCCGAATTCAAGCGCGTCCATGAAAGCGGTGTCGATTTCGTTGTCAAAGTGGCCAATGTTACAAACTACAGCGCCAGGCTTCATCGCTTTCAGCATGTTCTTGTCGCACACGTCCACGTTGCCGGTCGCGGTTACGATCAGGTCGGTGGTGCCGAGCAGGTTTTTATCGATGTCGCCTGGCTTGCCGGTATTGTTGCCATTCTTGTACGGGGAGACAACTTCGTAGCCGTCCATGCAGGCCTGCATCGCACAGATTGGATCGATCTCTGTGATCTTCACGATCATGCCTTCCTGGCGCAAGCTCATCGCGGAGCCTTTACCCACGTCACCATAGCCAAGTACCAACGCTTTCTTGCCGGACAGTAGCATGTCAGTACCGCGTTTGATGCCGTCATTAAGGCTGTGGCGGCAACCGTACTTGTTGTCGTTCTTGGACTTGGTCACGGCATCGTTCACGTTGATAGCGGGCACTTTCAGCTTGCCTGCTTTCAGCATTTCGTAGAGGCGATGGACGCCTGTTGTAGTTTCTTCAGTGATGCCGTGGATTTTCTTGAGCATGTTTGGGTATTTGTTGTGTACGACTGCGGTCAGGTCGCCGCCATCGTCGAGAATCATGTTGGCGTCCCAGGGTTTGCCGTCTTTCAGGATGGTCTGCTCAACGCACCACTCATATTCTTCTTCAGTTTCACCTTTCCATGCATAAGTCGGAATGCCAGCAGCTGCCATCGCGGCCGCAGCGTGATCCTGTGTTGAGAAGATGTTGCACGAAGACCAGCGCAGCTCTGCGCCGAGTGCGGTGAGAGTTTCCATCAGCACCGCGGTTTGAATCGTCATGTGAATGCAGCCCATGATGCGCGCGCCTTTCAGCGGCTTTGTCTTGCCATACTTCTTGCGCAGGCTCATCAGTGAAGGCATTTCGGCTTCGGCGAGCTGGATTTCCTTGCGGCCGAACCCGGCCAGGCTGATATCTGCCACTTTATAATCTGTCATGCTCATTCTGGAATTCCTGTTTGTGTTGGATCGATATTCAATTGGAAGATACTGGTCGTTTCAAAAGGAGTGGGCCTGGTATGGCAGCCCCACTCGAGCGTCTTGTTATGCTTTTGCAGCCGATTTCTTCTTGCTTGCAGGCGCCGCGCCTTTCAGGCCGGCTTCGTCACGCAGGATTTCGGCGCGGTCGGTTTTTTCCCAGGAAAATCCCGGGCGACCAAAGTGACCGTAGGAAGCTGTGGGGAGGTACACAGGACGGAGCAGGTCCATCATCTCGATCAGACCAGCGGGTTTCAATGCAAAGTTTCTGCGTACCAGTTTGGTGATCTCCGCATCTGCGATCTTGCCGGTGCCGAAGGTGTCGATCAGGATCGAGGTGGGTTCAGCCACGCCGATGGCGTAGGAAAGCTGTACTTCGCATTTGCTGGCGATGCCGGCGGCCACGATGTTCTTGGCGATATAGCGGGCGAGGTAAGCTGCTG
>CAIYIP010000338.1 GCA_903926285.1 uncultured Gammaproteobacteria bacterium | reverse complement strand
TCGATTGGCAGACAGAAGAACTTGCCCTGCATCTGCAGGAGACAAAAGATGAGCCTCTGATTGTGGTGCGTAATACTTCCCTGCATCGTTACGAAGGCGCCACCCAGATTTTTGTGCTGGCCACGCGTACGGCGTTTCTGTTTGCGAATCTCAGTACTGCATTCGATTGTCTGAATCTCAACATCCAGGATGCCCGCATCTACAACATGGCAGGCAATAAATGTATTACCACATTCATGCTGCTTGAGCTGGATGGCACACCATTGACTCTCAACAAGCACCGGCTTGAAGAAATTCAGGCGATGTTACACAAGTACGTAATAGCTCCGCAGGCGCTGCCCGGCAAACAAGGTTCTTCGCCAACACGCAAGCAGCGCCACTTTACCCGTAACACGGTGACGACCCTGACCAATCATGGAGGCAAGCCCTACAGCATTCTTGAGGTGTTGTGTCCTGACCGTCCCGGCTTGCTTGCCGTTATCGCCCACATTTTTGTCGATATGAAAATTAATCTGCTGAATGCCAAGATCACCACGCTGGGTGAAAATGTCGAAGACGTGTTCTTTGTTACCGACAGCAACGACCAGCCGCTGCTCGACCCTGAGATCAGCACCAGCCTGCTGGACAAAATTCGCCAGCGTCTTGATGCGGAAACCAAAAGTTGAAAGATGCAAAGCTGATAAAAAGTCCTTTTGTGCTTTACGGCATACCTAATTGCGATACGGTAAAAAAAGCCAGAGCCTGGCTTGAGGCGGCAGCCCTGCCCTACCGTTTTCATGATTACAAAAAAGCCGGCATTGATACGCAAACCTTGCAGATCTGGTGCGATGAGTTTGGCTACGAGCAAGTCCTTAACAAGAAAGGTACTACCTGGCGCCAACTTGATGCGGCGCTTTGCAAAGACCTTGATCAGGACAAAGTGATCAAGTTGATGCAGCAATTCACGTCGCTCATCAAGCGACCGATACTTGATACAGGCGCCCGGCGATTATTGGGCTTTAATCAAGGTGGCTATCAAAGCCTGTTATAATCCAGACCTTATCTTATTCAGGAAAATAATGATGTTTAGTTTGGCGTTTGGAGTTGGTACCAAGGATCAGAGCGGAAACTGGCTCGAAGTGTATTATCCGCAGCCGCAATTAAATCCGGAGCCCGCGCTGGTTAATCTTGTCAGCAGTATTCTGGACTATACGGGCGAAAACACTTTCGTTGAGTTATCCGCAGTACAACTGCGCCATCTTGATGAAGCCTGCCAGAACACCGTGCCAGCTTTGGCGACCTTGCTGGCCCAGCTTGCGGGCAGCAAACGACCATTGGTTGCCACCTTGCTTGCCACCGACAGCAAGCCGGCTTCTGTGCCTGAGCTGTATCTGAAACTGCAATTGTTATCCCATCGGCTGGTCAGGCCTCATGGGCTGAATCTCGAAGGGATCTTTGCGCTGCTTCCTAATGTTGCATGGACTAAAAAAGGCGCAGTTGCCTTGAGTGAATTGCCTGCAAGACAACTTGATGCCCGGCTTCAAGGTAAAACCCTTGAAGTAACATCCGTCGATAAATTCCCCAAGATGACTGATTACATAGTTCCATCAGGTGTGCGGATTGCCGATGCTTCTCGAGTACGTCTTGGTGCGTACCTCGGCGAAGGCACGACAATCATGCACGAAGGTTTTGTCAATTTTAATGCCGGTACTGAAGGCCCAGCGATGATTGAGGGTCGTATATCAGCGGGTGTTTTTGTTAATGCCCATAGCGACCTCGGTGGTGGCTGCAGCATTCTCGGCACTTTGTCGGGTGGTGGCAAAGCCGTTATAGCGATCGGCAAGAATTGCCTTGTCGGCGCCAACGCCGGTCTCGGGATTTCACTCGGCGACCGCTGCACGATTGAGGCAGGTCTGTATGTGACGGCAGGTATCAAGGTAACCATGCTGGATAACACCGGCAAGGATGTCGGCGTGCGAAAAGCCCGCGAACTCTCAGGCAACAGCGACATGTTG
>CAIYIP010000337.1 GCA_903926285.1 uncultured Gammaproteobacteria bacterium | reverse complement strand
GCCATGCAACGAGCTACCATTCAGCTTTCTTAAAACGCGCTTGGCTACAAAGTGCCTGTCTACAACAGCGCTAATAGTTGCTCAGTAGACAGGCGCAGGTTTTCTTCCCACGTGTAGCCAATGATTTCCTTGCTGGTCTCCGCATCGAGAAACGGCATCTTTTCGTTATCGTTGATCACAAAGCGGTAATCGACGGTAATTTCATCACCGGGCACCATGTCTCGTGTGGCAAAGATAAATCCCAAGTGCCAGAGCCCACTTGGGTTGAAGGAATGGTTGACGTAGCAGTCGTCCGGCCAGTCGGTGCTAACGGTATGGAAGGTTTCAAACCAGCGCACGCAGGCGTCGTCTTCAGGGGAGCCGGGAACAAGCGCTGCGCGTTCAGCTTCGTTGTACAACTTGTTGATGGCATCGGGCGCGAGCAATACCTTGCCTTTCTTTACTGGCTGCTTGAGAAATACACCCTTGCCATGGGCGTGGGTGGCAACCTTGATTTCATAGGCCGGTACGATCATGCACGCTTTATCCTGAGCAAATAAAAGTGGCCGCAGCATAAGTAGACCGTACTGTATTGTCCACCCTGAAGTGCCATTAAAGCGTCGCCATAGGATCGCGCCATAAAAAAGCAGACACACGACTGCACTTGATATTGCACAAACCGACCCTATTTTGGCCGTGTATGCTGTGCGCATATCAGTTCCTGCAGGCAATATACTGGGCAAAATTATAGAGATCACCCATGAACGTAACCCAAGGTTATATTTCGCGGGTACTGATATTGCGCTGCTGCAGGTTGAGGCCGCAAATCTGATCGCTATTCCCGAGTCCGAGTCCTGCACGCTCAAAATAGCTGATTTTTTGCTGCTATTTGAGTTTGGCGACGTTCGCTGTGGCCTTCTCGGGCGCCTGTTTACCGACCTGATTCCGGATGTGGCAGAGGCATTAAAACGGGATCTCGAGGGCAGCGAAGTGAAAATAGACCTGCGCGCGGATGACCTAATTGCCGCCATCAACCACAATGAAGTGGATTCGCCAGAAAGTGTTCAAGCTTTGATAGCTACGAGCAGGGGAGTGCTGGCGCTAAGCATAATACGCGATCGCCAAACTCACTCCATTTACGCGCGCTGACGGAGTGCTCTGATTAAAAAACCCCAACAGTATAGACAAATAAGCACACAAGACCGAGGAGGCTAAAAATGAAAATGGGTTTGTGGTTACGATCTGCTACCCGCAGTCTGGCGTTGGCTGGAATGTTGGCAGCATTAAGCTGCAACGTTCAGGCTGCAGCTCTGATGACTCTCAGCGGCACTACCGATGAGGTGAAGCATGCGAGTGAAGCAGAAGTGCGGCTTTCGATACTGGGCTGGACCGCAGATGAACAGCAGGCGGTAGTCGTGGCGGAGTACCAGAAATACGTTGATAGCCAGGATCATGCGGGTTTTGCAAAATTCCTGCGCGGTCTGGACACCCAGGGTTATCTCTTCACTGATTCGCCGCTTGGCTACACCATCAAATATGCGTGGCAGGACGACAGCAGCAGGCCGCGGAAAATGGTACTGATGGTGGTCCCCGCGTTGAAAAGAAATAATCCCTATATGTGGAAGACCGCAAATACTGCAGCGGCTCCCTTCAGTCTGGTTGAAGTGCAGGTTGCCGGTGACACGGCAACGATGAAAAGCTCGCTGGATGGGAAGATAGCCATAACTGAAAGCGGCAAACTGCAACTGCAGGATTACGATTCTGCCCAAGTTTTTGCCACGTTAAAGGATGCAACTCCCTACTACCTGAAACGCTGATTCGTCTTTGCACGTTTGAAGTCACCAGGGGTCGCGGCAGGTTACAATGCGCGATCTCTGGTACAGCTTGCATCACATGTCAGTTTTTTCTGCAATTTTTCCTGTCGTTACTATCGCAGCTCTCGGTTATGCCAGCCGTCGTTACAACTGGCTTGCATCCGGTGAGGCCGAAGCCCTTGAGCGCATAGCGTTCAATTGCCTTATTCCCTGCCTACTGTTTCTGGGTACTGCCACTGCCGAGTTTCCTCCTGATGTGGACTGGCATTTCCTGTTCGCGTTTTATTTTGTGGTACTACTGGTTTATTTGCTTGGCATGGGAATTGGCAGGCTTGTATTCGGTTACGGTATCCGCGAACTCAGTGTGTTTGGTATGGGCGGTGCCTATGCCAATGTGACCGTACTTGGCGTGCCGATTACGCTGGAACTCCTGGGTGATAAGGCGCTGGTGCCGATGTTCCTCATTATTTCCATCCACAATCTGCTGATTTTCAGTTTTGGTACGGTGTTGGCCGGGAGTCGGAACGAAGATGGCAGAACCTTGCTGGCGCATTTGCGGCGCGTGGTGCAGGACATGTTGCTAAACCCGATTAGCGGCAGCCTGATTGCTGGTGCAATGGTTAATTTTCTCGGAGTTCCGCTGTTTGCGCCCCTGCAAGCTACTCTCGAGTTGCTTGGCAGGGCCGCGATACCGGGAGCAGTGTTTGCGCTCGGTGCAGCACTGACGCGTTATCACGTGCGGGGGGCAATAAGCGCAGCCACGACAATGGTTCTCCTGAAGCTTCTGGTTATGCCTGGGTTGATGTTGATCATGATGCGGTTTGTGTTCGCCATCAGGGAGGACTGGCTGCAGACGGCTGTCGTTCTTGCCTGCATGCCAACGGGAATCAGCGTGTATGTATTTTCACGGCGCTACCAGTGCGGGGAGACTGCAGCTGCAGGTGCAATTGTGCTGTCTTCGCTTACGGCAGCAATTGCGATCAGTTTGTTTTCCTGGCTGCTTGGCGTTCAGGTTGCCTAGATGGGTAACGAGTTGCGTTCAGCCTAGGTAGGGAGATTATTGGCGGCCAGAGTGCTTTGCCATTTCCTGGCCGTATCCAGTGCAACTGTATAGGGCATTGCCATGCCGGCACGGTACCCTTGATAGGCGGTACAGCCATGCTGGCGCAGAAAATTCAGCTGTTCCTCGTGTTCGACGCCTTCTGCAACTGCTGTCATGCCAAGCCCACTGGCAAGTGTGATCACGGCGCGCACCAGTGCGGCGCTTTTTTTGTCATACGGCAGTTTTTCGATGAAACGCTTGTCGAGTTTGACCGAATGCGCTGGTAGATCCAGCAGATGGCCCAAATTGGAATAACCAGTGCCGAAATCATCGATCGACAGCAGCATGCCGATCTCGCCCATGCGCACCAGGTTCTTCTGCAGTTGTGAGTCGACAATCAAGGAATCACGCTCCGACAGTTCGATGACAATTTGCGAGGGTTGCACGCCGGTTTCGGCAATGATTCGTTCCAGCCAGGTCAGAGTATCGGCATTACCCAGTTCGCTGATAGTCATGTTGACGTTGACCCGCGCAGCTTGGTGCAGGCCCAGCTTGCTCAGATCCTTGGCAAAGTTGCCACTGTTGCGCAACATGATTTGGGTCAGCAGCATGAGTTGACGCGAAACCCTGGCGATATCGAGAAACATTTCCGGCATCAGAATGCCAAGCGTTGGATGTTCCCAGCGTGCGAGAGCCTCCCAGCCGATGATCGAATTCGTATTGCAATCAACGATGGGTTGAAACCATGGCAGTATCTGTTTATCCCATAAGGCATCATGGAACGATGCCACCAGATTGCGGCGCGCTTCGTGGGAGAGTTTATTGAGAGCCTCACTGCTGCCAGATTCTGTGCGTTCCGATTGCACGTGTCCCCGCGCGACCTCGATCAGTTTGAAGAGCTCGGCCGGTTTGCCCTTTACCGCAGACTGGCGCAGATTGATAGTGAAAGCCTGGTCGGCGACTGCAAAGGACGTATGTTCAAGCGCGGAAAACAGGGCAGATAATTCTTCAGGAGCGGCCAGCGGTTTTACGTCGATCAAAATAAATTCGGCGCCATTGAGGCGGGCAAGCCCCAGTTTGCCTTTGGAATCCTCGATCAATTTGTTGGCAATTTCCATTAGCAGGCTATCGGCGATAGCGGCGCCATAGAGACTGTTAAGCTCGGTGAAACCCAGCACCACGCCGACGGCGACATTGATGGTCGCTTCGTCCGGGTTTTCCGGCATGTTGCGCTGTAGCCAGTCTTCCAGGCCCGCGCGATTCGCAAGCCCGGTGAGAGCATCATGATGCTCGAGTGTACGTGCCAGCGCAGCGGCATGCGAAGCATAACTCAAGGCAGAGCGCACCCGCTCGACGTGAACCTTGAATAACACCTTATGCAGAAAAAACAGGGCTGCAAAATAAATCCCTGCCAGCAAAAACATTTGCAGCTGCGGCAGTGTGCCGAGGGCTATCCCCGCCAGTGTGAGACAGCTCAGTGGAATATAAGCCGCATAAAACACGCGATGGGTAGTGGAGAGAATCTGCAACAGTCCCGACATCAGTGCCATGGTGGTGATCATGGATACCCAGTTGGCCTGCGTAGTACCCCAGGAGGCACACACGAGGGGCAGAGCGCCCCAGCCCAAGCCCATCAGGAAGTAATTGCGTGTGTTGCGCGCAATAAAGGAATCGTCTGCTGCCTCTGAATTGGAGAGCAGGCGGACGTTGATGCGATTATTGATCATGCTGCAGAGCGCGGAAAGGTACGCGAGCGCAGCCCAGGCAAGTAGTGGTTGGTGAGCGACTTCTGGCCAGAGTCCCCACATGCAGAGCGTAATTACCGGGAACAATACCCATTGCGAAACAGCTGACGTTACAGTTAACTGATTCTGTAATTCGCGGCGCACGTCCTTTGCCATGGTTTTACCTGTCAGGGACCAGGGCCTGGTGACCATACCTACTGGTTTCATGAAGGTACTAACTGTTGTTCGATTGGCGCCTAGAATAGCAGGTTGCCAGTAAAATCAATAAGCAAAAGCCGAGCATCGGCCAATTGCCGAGGTAGGAGTAGGGCGTGCGGCCGCTGAAAAGCCTGATTTCTCCCTGCAGTGTTTCGGCGGTGAATTGGTTAGTAGAAGCCACGATTTCACCGCGCTCATTGATAAGCGCGGATATGCCATTGTTGGTTCCGCGCACCATATAGCGGCCATTTTCCCTTGCTCGCATAGCGGCCATCTGCAAATGCTGCAGTGGTCCCCAGGAAGCACCGAACCAGGAATCATTGCTGATGGTCAGCAGGAAATCGGCAGTGATGGCCTGTTGGCGGACGAATTCGGGATAGACCACTTCGTAACAGATGAATGACGCGACTTGCAGGCTTTTGACGGTCAACAGCTCTTGTTCAACGGGGCCGCGAGCGAGAGAAGACATCGGAAGATTGAATATCTGGAACAGATTGCTCATCACTGCTTGTAGTGGGACATACTCGCCGAAGGGAACCAGTTTACGCTTGTGCGCAATGCCGTCACCGTTACCCATAGCAGTAATGCTGTTATAAATTTTGTCGCCATCCTGGTAAAAAATGCCGCTGACCAGAGTGCTGTCATTGCGCAGAGCCATGGCCGTGAAGTAGTCGAGCACCTGGCCGGCTTGCTGGTAGAGCAGCGGGATCGCAGTTTCAGGCCACAGCACCATGTCGTTGTTCCACAGCGCAGTGCTGAGCACTTCGTAGCTATCGAGATTATCCTGAATATAATCGCGGCCGAATTTTCGGCCTTGATCAATATTGGCCTGGACAAGCCCAACCGTAAGGGTGCGTTCAGCCACTGGTTCGACCCAGGCAACTGGCGTACTCAGGAGTGCCGATACCCAGATCACCAACAAGGCCAGTGGCAAAGGCGTTTTTAACAGGATCAGTAGAGATTGCTTGCTGCGATACAAGAGCCATAATTGCGCGAGGGCTGCGCCACTGAAAGCAAGCAGCAAGCTGAGACCAAACACACCAAAAACCGGAGCTACGCCCGAGATTGCGGTAGTGACATGGGCATAACCCAGATAGAGCCAGGGAAAGCCGGTCAGAAACCAGCTACGAAACCATTCTCCTGCGACCCAGAGTGCGGCAAAGCCAACTACCGGAAAAACATTACTCGCCCACTTGCGGTACACCCAGCACTGCAGCACAAAACACCAGGCGAGACTGGCTACAAACAGCAGCGTCAGTAAGCTGGCGAAAAAAACCGAAGCGTTGCCGTAGACGTTAATGCTCACAAAAACCCATGACGCGCCGACGCCAAAAAATCCGGCGCCATACCACCATCCTGTTATTGCCGCCTGCCGGTTGGTCGTCTTCTGTAACAGATAATGCAAAATGGCGAGAGACAGGAGTGCAAGCGGCCAGATATCAAGCGGGCTCAAAGAGAGCGGGGCGAGGGCGCCAGCCAGCAAGGCAGGGAGATACAGCGTCAGCAGTAGCGTACCGGATTTATTCATGCAGGCTTTGTCATCCAGCGTGTCATTTGTGTTACTGCTGCCTGACGGCTCAAGTTTCCTGCAAGCCAGCGTTGGCAAGTGTATTACTGCTTACCTGCAAGAGCCTGATCTGCCGGTTGTCGGCATTGAGAATCTTGAACATGTACGGGCCGATGGTGATGCTTTCTTCGCGCTGGGGAATACGACCGAAGTGGCTCAATACCAGGCCGCCAATCGTATCGAAATCTTCTTCCGGAAACTGGCAGTGAAAATAATCGTTGAACTCTTCAATCGGCGTGAGTGCCTTGACCGTGTGTTTGC